>NZ_QTPQ01000008.1:0-197024 GCF_003853425.1 Burkholderia sp. Bp9140 | reverse complement strand
ATGTCGGCACGTTGAATCTCGCCGGTGTCGAAACCGGCGCCACCGTCGAATACTCGATCGATGGCGGTCATACCTGGAACACCAGCTTCAGCGCCATCGAGGGCGTGAACGACGTACAGGTCCGGCAGACCGATATTGCGGGCAATACATCGGACCCGACTTCGCTCAGCTTCACGCTCGACACCTCAGCCGCCGCACCCGGCGTTGCGTTGACGATCGACTCCGGCAGCAGCACCACCGATCACGTCACCAACGTCGGCACGTTGAATCTCACCGGTGTCGAAACCGGCGCCACGGTCGAATATTCGATCGATGGCGGTCATACGTGGAACACCAGCTTCAGTGCCGTCGAAGGCATGAACGACGTACAGGTCCGGCAGACCGATATCGCGGGCAACACCTCGTCGGCCACGTCCTTCAACTTCACGCTCGATACGTCGGCCGCCGCGCCCAGTGTCGCGTTGACGACCGATTCCGGCAACAGCGCCACCGACCACGTCACCAATGTCGGCACGTTGAATCTCAGCGGTGTCGAAGCCGGCGCCACCGTCGAATACTCGACCGATGGCGGCCATACCTGGAACACCAGCTTCAGCGCCGTTGAAGGCACGAACGACGTACAGGTCCGGCAAACCGATATCGCGGGCAACACGTCGAATCCGACTTCGTTCAGCTTCATGCTCGACACCTCGGCCGCTGCGCCCAGCATCGCGCTCACCACCGATTCCGGTAGCAGCCCCACCGACCACATCACCAATGTCGGCACGTTGAATCTCGCCGGTGTCGAAACCGGCGCCACCGTCGAATACTCGATCGATGGCGGTCATACCTGGAACACCAGCTTCAGCGCCATCGAGGGCGTGAACGACGTACAGGTCCGGCAGACCGATATTGCGGGCAATACATCGGACCCGACTTCGCTCAGCTTCACGCTCGACACCTCGGCCGCTGCACCCGGTGTTGCGTTGACGACCGACTCCGGCAGCAGCACCACCGACCACGTCACCAACGTCGGCACGTTGAATCTCACCAGTGTCGAAACCGGCGCAGTTGTCGAATACTCGATCGACGGCGGCCATACCTGGAACACCAGCTTCAACGCCGTCGAAGGCGTGAATGACGTACAGGTTCGGCAGACCGATGTCGCAGGCAACACGTCCGATCCGACTTCGCTCAGCTTCACGCTCGATACCTCGGCTGCTGCGCCCGGCGTTGCGTTGACCACCGACTCCGGCAGCAGCGCCGCCGACCACATCACCAATGTCGGCACACTCAACGTATCCGGCGTTGAAACTGGTGCAGTTGTCGAATACTCGACCGACGGCGGCCATACCTGGAACACCAGCTTCAACGCCGTCGAAGGCGTGAATGACGTACAGGTTCGGCAGACCGATGTCGCAGGCAACACGTCGAACCCGACTTCGCTCAGCTTCACGCTCGACACCTCGTCCGCCGCGCCCGGTGTTGCGTTGACGACCGACTCCGGCAGCAGCGCCGCTGACCACATCACCAATGTCGGCACACTCAACGTATCCGGAGTTGAGACTGGCGCAGTTATCGAATACTCGACCGACGGCGGCCATACTTGGAACACCAGCTTCAACGCCGTCGAAGGCACGAACGATATACAGGTTCGGCAAACCGACGTCGCAGGCAACACGTCGAACCCGACTTCGCTCAGCTTCACGCTCGACACCTCGGCCGCTGCACCCGGCGTTGCGTTGACCACCGATTCCGGCAGCAGCGCCACCGACCACGTCACCAATGTCGGCACACTCAACGTATCCGGCGTTGAAACTGGCGCAGTTATCGAATACTCGACCGACGGCGGCCATACCTGGAACACCAGCTTCAACGCCGTCGAAGGCACGAACGACGTACAGGTTCGGCAAACCGACGTCGCAGGCAACACGTCGAATCCGACCTCGTTCAGCTTCACGCTCGATACCTCGGCCACTGCGCCCGGTATCGCGTTGACCACCGATTCCGGCAGCAGTTCCACCGACCACATCACCAACGTCGGCACGTTGAATCTCACCGGTGTCGAAACTGGCGCAGTTGTCGAATACTCGACCGACGGCGGCCATACCTGGAACACCAGCTTCAACGCCGTCGAAGGCGTGAACGACGTACAGGTCCGGCAGACCGATATCGCAGGCAACACGTCGGACCCGACTTCGCTCAGCTTCACGCTCGACACCTCGGCGGCTGCGCCCAGCGTCGCGCTGACGACCGATTCCGGCAGCAGCGCCACCGACCACATCTCTAACGTCGGCACGCTCAACGTCACTGGCATCGAAACCGGCGCCATCGTGCAGTACAGCGTCGACAACGGTTCGCATTGGAGCACCAGCTTCAGCGCCGTCGAAGGCGTGAACAACGTGCAAGTCCGACAGATCGACGTCGCGGGCAACATATCGTCGGCCACGTCTTTCGGTTTCACACTCGATACCTCGGCTGCTGCACCCGGCGTTGCGCTGACCACCGATTCCGGTAGCAGCGCCACAGATCACATCACCAATGTTGGTACGCTGAATCTCACTAGTGTCGAAACCGGCGCCATCGTCGAATACTCGACGGACGGCGGCCATACCTGGAACACCAGTTTCAACGCCGTCGATGGCACGAATGACGTACAGGTCCGGCAAACCGATATTGCGGGCAACACATCGGCGCCCACGTCCTTCAGCTTCACGCTCGATACTTCGGCCGCTGCACCCGGCGTTGCACTGACCACCGATTCCGGTAGCAGCGCCACCGACCACATCACCAACGTCGGTACGCTCAACGTCACTGGCATCGAAACCGGCGCCACCGTGCAATACAGCATCGACAACGGTTCACATTGGAACACCAGCTTCAGCGCCGTCGAAGGCGTGAACAACGTGCAAGTCCGACAGATCGACGTCGCGGGCAACACCTCGTCGGCCACGTCTTTCGGTTTCACACTCGATACCTTAGCCGCTGCACCCGGCATTGCGCTGACCACCGATTCCGGCAGCAGCACCACCGACCACATCACCAACGTCGGCACACTGAACGTCTCAGGCATCGAAACCGGCGCCACCGTGCAGTACAGCGTCGACAACGGTTCGCATTGGAACACCAGCTTCAGCGCCGTCGAAGGGTTGAACAATGTGCAGGTTCGGCAGATCGATGTCGCAGGCAATACATCGTCACCCACGTCCTTCAGCTTCACGCTCGATACGTCAGCCGCTGCACCCGGCGTTGCGCTGACCACCGACTCCGGCAGCAGCACCACCGACCACATCACCAACATCGGCACGCTGAACGTCTCAGGCATCGAAACCGGCGCCACCGTGCAGTACAGCGTCGACAACGGCTCGCATTGGAACACCAGCTTCAGCGCCGTCGAAGGCGTGAACAACGTGCAAGTCCGTCAGATCGACATCGCGGGCAATATCTCGAACGCCACGAGCTTCAGCTTCACGCTCGACACCACCGCGCCGTCGACGCTGTCATGGCAATTCGCCGGCCACACGCTGACCACCACCACCGACACGTCCGACGTGTGGAAGGTCCTGGTCCACGACAACACGACCAATGCCGATTACACCGCCACGCAGCAAACCGCCGGAACCTGGACCCTCTCGCAACAGAGCCTCAATCTCAACAAGGACTCCGTCACCGTGACCGAGTGGGACACGGCGGGCAACTCGCGCTCGTCCACCCACGTGGCGCCCGCCGGGTTCGCCGGATCGGAAATCAACCTGGCGCTCGCCGATCCGTCCGGCCACGCGTCCGATCTCGCGGTGACGATCGCCGGCATCCCGTCCGGCTGGACGCTGAATGCCGGCACCGACCTCGGCAACGGTGCATGGCTCGTGCCGACGAACGACCTCGGCGCGCTCACCGTCACGCCGCCCACCTCCTTCACCGGCGCCACCGTGCTCACGGTGACCGAAACCTGGACGGCCGCGGACGGCAGTCACGCAGCCGCCACGATCGCGGACAACGTCGAAGCGTACGCGGCCAACGCACCGATCTTCGCGTGGTCGGGCGACGACCAGCTGACGGGATCCGCCGGCCACGACCTGTTCGTCCTCTCGCAGCCGATCGGCAACGACACGCTGCACACGTTCGACCTCGCCGCCGACAAGATCGATCTCGTGGGCTTCACGGGCATCGCAAACTTCAGCGACGTCCAGGCGCATTTGGCAGACGACGCCAACGGCAATGCGGTGCTCACACTGGGCGACGGCGCGACCATCACGGTGACGGGCATTCATTCGGCCGACCTCACCAGCAACAACTTCGTGTTCGACCAGGAACCGGTCGTGCAGAACGCCGGCATCATGACGGTGAACGACGGTGCGATGCTGCCGATCGGCGGGACCGTGGAGAACACGGGCACGATCGCACTCGGTTCGACCGGCGACATCACCCGCTTCGAAATCCTCGCGAAGAGCGCGACGCTGGAAGGCGGCGGACACGTGACGCTGTCCGACGACAGCCACAATGTCGTGTTCGGCAGCACGCCTGATGCAACGCTCGTGAACGTCGACAACACGATCGCGGGTGCCGGCCAGCTCGGCGCCGGCCAACTGACGGTCGTCAACGAAGGAACGATCGTCGCCGACGGCGCCAACGCGCTCGTCATCGACACGGGCACGCACGCCGTCGCCAATGCCGGCACGCTCGAAGCCACGGGCAGCGGCGGCCTCGTGATCGAAAGCGCGGTGACCAATACGGGCAACCTGTGGGCCAACAACGGCAACCTGACGATCCACGGCGACGTGACGGGCGCCGGCAGCGCGACGATCAGCGGCGCCGCGACGCTCGAGTTCGGCGGCGCGTCCGCGGAAAACACGACGTTCGCCGACGGCGCCGCGGGGACGCTCAAGCTGGATCAGTCCGCCGGCTTCACCGGTACGGTCAGCGGTTTCGGCGCCGGCGACGCGCTCGACCTGACCGACGTGCTGTTCGGCGATCACACGACGCTGAGCTTCACGGCCAACGACGCGGGAACGGGCGGCACGCTCACGGTCAGCGACGGCACCCACACCGCGCAGGTCGCGCTTCAGGTCAATCTGTCGGGCGGCAGCTTCCAGCTCGCACACGATCAGGGCAGCGGCACCGTAATCACTTACGTCCCGCCGCCGCTGCCCCACGTGCAGGAGGTTTGAGCCGATCATGAACAAAATGCGTCCTCTGCTTGCCGTGCTCGCATTCGCGTCGGCGCTCGCGGGCACCGCCGCGCCCGCCGCCGCGCCCGCCGCCGCGCAAAGCCTGCAGGAAGCGGTCGAGCAGGCGATCCGGACCAACCCCGAGGTCCTTGCCACGACATACAACCGCGAAGCGGCGGATCAGGGCCTGAAGCACGCGCGGGCCGGCTACCTGCCTCGCGTGGACGTCGACGCGGCGATCGGCAAGGAGCAGCGCGACGATGTCGAAACGCGTCTGCTCGGTCTGAACCGGACGACATTCACGCACCGGACGGCCAGCGTCACGTTGTCGCAAATGCTGTTCGACGGTTTCGCGGTCCGGAGCGAAGTGGCCCGGCAGCGGGCACGCATCGACTCGTCCGCGAATCGCGTCGCGTCCACGTCGGAGGATGTGGCACTACGCGTGGTGGGCGCGTACCTGGAAGTCCTGCGACGCCGGGAAACCGTCGGCGCCGCCGCCGATAACCTGGAGTCCCACCGCCGGATCCACGATCAGATCCAGCTGCGCAGCGACCGCGGCGTCGGCCGGCGCGCCGATCTTTACCAGGCGGAAAGCCGGCTGGCGCTCGCCCAGGACAACTTGCGGTCCGAGCAAAGCAACCTGAAAGACGCCGAAGTGGCCTACGCCCGGCTGGTGGGCGTGCCACCGGATGTGCTCGTCAAGCCGGTCGCGCCGGAAGCCGCGCTGCCGCAGACGGAACGATTCGCCCTGGATACGGCGCTGGCGAACCACCCGTCCCTCGGAGCCGCCGATGCGGACGTCGCCCAGGCCAATGCGCAATATGACGTGGCGAAGGCCGCACTATGGCCGCGCGTCGACCTGGAACTCAGCGCGAGCCATGACCGTGACGGCGTGCTCGGTCCGACGAACGACCGCCGCGTGATGCTGCGGCTGCGCTACAACCTGTTCCAGGGCGGCGCCGACAAGGCTCGAATCGGCGAAGCGCATGCGCAGATCCGGGAAGCAGAGGAAGACCGGAACCGCACGCGCCTCGAGATCGCGGAAAGCGAATCGCACGCCTACAACGCGTACGTCACCGCACGCGACCGGCTGGTCGTGCTCAAGCAGTACGTCGATTCCAGCGCGTCGACGCGCGAAGCGTACCTGTTGCAGTTCGGCATCGGTCAACGTTCGCTGCTCGACCTGCTCAACGCGGAGAACGAGTATTACAGCGCGCGCATCGATTACATCAGCGGCCAGTATGCGGAAGTGGCGAGCGCATACCGCGTGTTCGCCGGGATGGGGCAGTTGCTCGACACGCTTCACGTCGCACGGCCGGCGCAGGCGTGGGGCGCCGGCGTCGTGCAGCCGGCGGTGGCCTTCGACCGGCGCGCAACCGGTCCCGGCAAATGAATGACAGGGCCCCGCGGTCGGCATGCCGTCCGCGGGGCCCCGTAGTCGTCGAAGGTGCGGGACGCGTCGCGCCTCGTCCGCATGCCCCGCCCCCCGACGTTCAACCGGCTTCGCGCTGCGTCAGAACTGATAACCCGCCCCGACCACCGCGCCGAAATCCGACCGCGCATTGCCCGTCACCGATGCCTTGACGACCCAGCGATTGCTCTCCGTCACGTACGAATACCCGGCCGCGAACCCTTGCTGCCCGTGATAGTTCGAGGTCGCCGCCGACACCATCGAGCGCCCGGCCCCCGTCGGCTGCGGCAAGCCGGCCACCGCCATCGCCGACGCCACGCCGCCGTACATGTCCTTCTTCAGGTCGTTGAACGCGTTGTACACCTGCCCGATCCGCTGGTCGGTGTAGCCTTTCGCCTGCGTCGACGCGGCATTGAGGTTGTCGTTCAGCTGCTGCACGTTCACCGCGTCGGTCGGCGCCGTGCCGGCCGCCACATTCGTAATCTGACGCTCGCTGCCCTTCGCGCCGACCGAGAACGAATTGTCGCGATCCGCAACCGAACCCTGGCCGACCGCCACCGCATTCTTGCCGGTTGCCGTCGCCGTCGAGCCGATCGAACCCGCATCGGCACGCGCGATCCACGTCGAGTTCGCGTCGGTTGCCGCCGCGCGGACCTTGTCGTTCGCCGCCGCGGTCTTCAGCGCGTCGTTGAACTGCGCCATGTTGACCGCGTCGTTGGCGTTCACACCCGCCGCGACACCGGTCAGCACGCGGTCGCCCACCGTGCCGGAGAAGTCCACGCGGGTGCCGCCCGAGTCCTTGCCGACCGTGATCGTGCCGTTCGGGTCCTGCTGCTGCACGAGCCCGGCCTTGCCGTTCGCGATGTTGGTCACGTTGTCCTGCAGGTTCGCGATATCGGTCGTGTTCTTCGACACCTGCTGGTTGGTCGCATAGAGCTGCGAGCCGTTCACCGCATCCGTGCTGGTTGAGCCGAGCGTGCCGGCCTTCACGTTGGTGATGCGCGTGCCGCCCGCGCCGCCGAGCGTGATCGAGCCCTTCGACGCGTCGTCGTACTGCACCGCGAGCGCGCCGAGCTGGTCGAGGTTCGACTGCACCGACTTCAGCTGCTTCACGTTCACCGCATCCGTATCGTCGGTACCGGCCGCGACGTTCTTCAGCACGACCGACGCGTTCGGGTTGCCGCCGATCAGCGACACCGAATTCAGCCGATTGCCGTTGCCGTCGACGTCGTACTTGACGACGTTCTTCACGGCCTCGCCCGTCTGGTTCGACACCTGCGTGATCTGCTGCTCGAGGTCGGACTTCACGCCGTACAACTGGCCGCCGTTCACCGCGTCCGTGCTGGCGGCGGCGACGTTGCCGTCGGCGACGCTGGTCAGCTTCGTCGGCGCGCCGCCGCGTGCGGCGCTGTAGGCGCCGAGCGTCGGGTCGAACTGCAGCGCATCCTTCTGCAACCCGGTGATCGCGGTGGTATTGCCTGCAATGTTGGTTTCGGCGTTGCCGATCCGCGTTTCGTGGTTCTCGAGCGTCGTCGTATTGCTGCCGACGCGGCCATCGAGGTTCGTCAGCGCGTCGCCGACGTTGTTGAACGAGCCGCCACCGACCTTGTAGGACGGCGCCGTGATCGAGCCATCCGTATTCGCGGTCGCACCGCCGCCGAGCGCGGCTGCCGTACCGTCGATCGTACGGCGCAACTGCGCGCCGTTTACCGCATCCGTGCTGCCGGGCGACACGCCGCCTTCCGCGACGTTGGTCACGCGCACCGGCGTCCCGCCGTTGCCCGCGCCTAGCGAGACCTGCCGCTTGCTGGCGTCGTCGTACTTCACGGCGAGCGCGTCGAGCTGGCTCGTGCCGTCGTGAACCGCCGCTTTCAGCTGGTCGACGTTGACCGCGTCGGTGCCGTTCTGGCCGGCAGCGAGGTTGCCGATGCGTTGCGGGCCGTTGCCGCCGTGGCTCGCGTCGTAGGTGCCGAGGCTCGCGTTCCATTGCAGCGCATCCTGCTGCAGCGCCGCGATATTGCCGGTGTTCGTCGTCACCTGGTCGCCGAGCTTCGTCACGCTGTTGCCGACGTTGGCGATCGACTGGTTCAGCGTGTCGGTCGCCTTGCCGAGCTGGCCGACGTTCACCGCGTCGCTCGCGGCGACGCCGTCCGCGACGTTGTGCAGGCCGACGGGTGCCGGCGCGCCCTGGCCGCCGAGCGTGACGCCGCCATGCGCATCGTCGTCGTACTGCACCGCGTTCTTCGTCGCGTTGCCGATCTGGTTCGTGATCGACGTGCTCAGGTTGCCGATCGTCGTGCTGACGCTGTTGGTCACGCTCGTGCTGAGCGACGCGAAGCCGCTGCCCAATTGCCCGACGTTGACCGCGTCGTGCGCCTCCTTGCCGTCCGCGACGTTGTGCAGCGTCGTGCCGTTCGGACCGGCGAACGTGACCGAGTCGAAGCCGCTCGGGCCATCGTACTTCACATTGCGCGCATCGGCCGCCTGCAGGCCGCCGATGTTCGACGCGGCCGTGCTCAGCGACGCGCCAAGGCCGGTCACGTCATTCCGCAGGTTCGTGATGTTCGCGGCGGCCGTCGACAGCGACGTCTGCAGCGGTGCGACGCTGCCCTTCAGCTGGCCGACGTTGACCGCGTCCGTATCGGCGACACCGGCCGCGACACCGCTGATCGTCGTGCCGTTGCCGCCGTCGAGCGCGATCGCGGCATGCGAATCGTCGGTGTATTTGACGACGTTCTGCGTCGCCGTCACGATGCTCGTGCTGAGGCTGTTGCCGACGCTGGTCACGCGCTGGTCGACGTTCGCGATCGACGTCGACAGCGTATCGCCGACCGACGTCACACGTGCGTCGACGTTGGCGATGCCCGTGCTGAGCGTGCTGTTCACGTTCTTCAGCTGCTGGACGTTCACGGCGTCCGTATCGGCCGCGCCCGCCGCGACGTTCCTGATCTGGCGCTCGTGGCCGAGCGAACCGAACGAGACCGCACCGCCGACCGGTGCAGCCGTGCCGCCGAATACCGGCGTGCCGCCGTTGTTCGCGCCGACGCTGCCCGAGCCGATCGCAACCTGGTTGTTGTCGTTCGTTTGTGCGCCGGCACCGATCGCGACGGACTGCGTGCCGCCCGCCCGCGTCTGCGTCGCGGCATCGTAGGATGCGCCGTTCGACACGCCGTCGCTCGTGGTCGGATTCGCGCCGCCGATCGCAATCGAGCGATCACCGCTGGCCAGCGCCGAGTGGCCGAGTGCGATCGAGCTCGTGCCATGCGCATCGGCAACGTTGCCGAGTGCCATCGAGTAATCGCCGATCGCGGCAGACTGACGCCCCATCGCGAGCGCCGTATTGCCTTGCGCGACGGCTACCGTGCCGATCGCCGTGGCCGAGTTCGCGAGCGCCTGCGCGCCGACGCCGATCGCAATTCCGCCGCCGCTGCCGGAGCCGCCCTGGCTGCCCGCATTCGACTGGTCGCCGATCGCGATGCCGCTGGAGCCGGCCTTCGCATTCGTGCCGGACGTGAAGTTGGTGCTGCTCGTCGCGACGTATGTCCCGCTCTTCGTCGCGACACACAACGGGTTCGTGCCGTCGATGCATTGCCCGTTCAGCGCGTTGTCCGGGTTGCCTCGATCGACGAAGTTGTCCGCGTGCGCGGCCCCCGCGACCAGCACACCTGCGCTTGCGAACATCGCGGCGACGAGCGCCGAAATCTGGTTCCTCTGCATTTTTTGCTCCGTTTTGTGGCTTCTGGTTTGAATACGGACTACTTACGTTTACTCACGGCTTCGACTTCAAATGCGACTTCGGTGCGGAACGTGCTGCCCCAGGCGCAGCGCTCCATCAACGGCGCGCGCCGTTCAATCGATCAGAACATGAGGAATGCGAAGTTATAGCCATGGGCGAGCGCACCCCCGGCTGATTCTCGCGCGTCAACCCGCTGTCATTGACATTCCGAACTGGATGTCGCGCGAGGCGCGACCAACCCCGTCTCTTTTATTTCATCTGCCGCACGCGAACGAATTGCGTCGCGATCGCTTTTCAACGAACGCGGTTTCGTTCGCGTCGATAATGCGGATGCGAGGAACGTCGTGCCGAATACTCGTCCGCGCACACGTCAATTGATGCGCCGGACTCGAATCCTGCAACGTCCGCCATGGTTTTCCGGATGCCCAACCCGTCGAATCCATCCGCCATCCAAAGTTCGGACGAATTATGGGACACGCCCCGGCATTAGAGAAGGCGGCATTGTTTATAGATTGCAAAATCCCGTATTTTCAATGAGTTAGATTAAAAACACCCATCGCGCAAACGATTTCGTATTGCCACACTTAATAAAAATGTTTTCCCGGACGGACGAACACTTTGCTGGAGCGCACCGGGATTAAAAGCAATTTCGCAAAAAATCTCAAAGAAACCAAAATCGATTCAACACCAGCCCCGACTTGCATCCAAATAATAGAGATCGCCACTCTAGCGAGAATCGGAATATCCCCCTACAATTCCGCTCGCATCGATTCCGGCAGCGGCAATCATCCGCCCCTTTATCGGCTCAGTGATCAAAAGAAACAACGCCGAGTCATGCGCCGACATACTGCCTGCCGTGCAGTCCGGCGAAGTCCGCTTGTCGATGCGAGCGTGCCATGCGTTTTCGTGAAGTCATGTCGCGGCTTCCGACGATTTTCCCGAACCGGAATCGCCCCCGCGCAGGAACGCTGCCCGCAGCCTTCCCTGAACAGGTACCCGATGTCGCCATCGATCGCCGCATTGAACAATGCCCATATCCTGATCGTCGACGATCAGCCCGACCAGCTCCGTTTGCTGATCGACATCCTGCGCAGCACCGGATGCCGGATCAGCATCGCATTCGACGGCGTGCAGGCGTGCCAGCGCGCGCAGGCACTCGTGCCCGATCTGGTCCTGATGGATGTCCGGATGCCGCGCATGGACGGTTTCACCGCGTGCCGGCGGCTTGCGGCCGATCCGCTGACGAGCGCGATCCCCGTCATTTTCCTGACGGTGGCCGGCGAGTTGCACGAGCGCGTCGAAGGGCTCGAAATCGGCGGCGTCGATTATGTGGTGAAGCCGTTCGAACCAGCCGAAGTCCTCGCGCGAATACGCGTGCAGCTCGCGCGGACGAAACGGCCATTGCCGAAGGATGTGCCGGCCGCGCACGATCCGTTCGCGACCGGCAAGGACGACGACATCATCGTGCGCGCGGCCATTCGCCATCTGTCGCGCACGCTGAACGACCCGCCGACGGTCGAGCAACTGGCTCGCGCGGTCGGCACGCACGAGAAGCGGCTCTCACGCGCGTTTCGCGACAGACTCGGGCAAACGGTGTTCGAATATCTGCGGCACGAGCGCCTGCGGATCGCGCAGGATCTGCTGGATACGACGTCGCTCAGCATTGCGAGCATCGCGAAGGAGATCGGCTTTTCCACGCCGGCGAATTTCGCCACCGCGTTTCGCGAACGGTTCGGCATCACGCCGACCGAATGGCGGCGACAGCGCCATGCGGCCGGGCGTGATGGCGCCCGGGAACCGCAGCGCGATGCGTAGTCGCGACCGGCATGGCGGCTGCGGCTACCAGTTGTATTTCGCGCTCGCCAGCACCGTCCGCTCGTTGCCGAACACGCACACCGCGTACGACGTGCAGCCGCTGACGTAGCGCCGGTCGAACAGGTTCGCGACATTCAGCGCGAATCGCCAGTGACGCAGTTCGTAGTGCATCGCCAGATCGTACAGCGTGGTGCTCGGCACCGTCAGCGAGTTGTCCGGCGCACCGGCCGACGCGCTCTGGTAGCGCACCCCGGCGCCGATCCCGAGGCCCGACAGCGCGCCGGTGTGCCAGGTCCAGTCCGTCCACAGCGACGCCATCTGCCGCGGCAGCGGCACGGACACCGGCCAGTTGTTCAGCGCTGCATCGTTCGCCTGCACGTTCTTGACGTCCTGATAGACGTACGACGCGACGATCGACAACTCGCGCGTCACCTTCCCGAGCGCGCTCAGTTCGATGCCGCGCGAACGCACCTTGCCGGTCTGCACGGACGACGTACCGGTCGGGTCGAGATTCGGCGGCGCAGGGGTCACGACGTTGGTCTGGTCGATCTGGTACACGGCCGCGGTGAGCATCAGGTTCCGGCCGGGCGGCTGCCAGCGCAGCCCGGCTTCGGTCTGCGTGCCGCGCGTCGGTTTCGGCAGGCCGCCGCCGGCCATCCGCACGCCGATCACCGGGTCGAACGACGTCGAATGGCTCACGTAGGGCGAGAGTCCCGCGTCGCCCTGATAGGTGAGCCCGACGCGCCCGGAAAATGCACTGACGTCCTGCTGCGTGCCCGTGCGGGCCGCCCGGTCGTCGAAGCGCGCGTTCACGCGGTCCTCGCGGCCACCGAGCGTCAGCGTCCAGCGGTTCCAGCGGATCTGGTCCTGCGCGTACGCACCGAACGCATTCATCGCAGTGTATTGATCGACATGCCCGAGCGACGTCCGCCCGGAGAAGATCGCGGCCGTCACGGGGCGATAGACCGGGTGGTACAGGTTGAGCGACGGCGCGAGCGCAAGCCACACGCTGTTGGTCGTCGTCTGCCGGTCGAACTGCAGGCCGAGCAGCAGCGTGTGCTCGAGCGGGCCGGTGGCGAAGCGCGCCTGCGCGCGATTGTCGATGTCGAGCCGGCTGTAGTTCAACTGGAACAGCCCGGCGAAGCGCATCATGTTCGTCGTGCTGCCGGGCACGAGGCCGTTGCCGAACACCGTCGCGTCGTCGAGCGACAGCCGCGACCAGCGCACGTCCTGATGCAGCGTCCAGATCGAATTCACGCGATGCTCGAGCGCATAGCCGAGCGACCATTGTTTCTTCCGGTAGTCGTTGAACGCCGGGTCGCCCATATAAATGTCCTGCGACAGGCGCCCGTTCGGGTTCGGCAATACCGTGCCCGAGGCCGGGAGGAAGTTCGACGAGATGTCGCCGTGATCCTGCAGGAACGAAGCGGACACCGTCAGCGACGTGTCGGCCGTCGGCCGCCAGCGAAACGACGGCGCCACCGCGACGCGCCGATCGGCGTTCGGGCCGGTCACGGCATTGCCGTCGCGCGCGACGCCGACGAAGCGATACGCATACCTGCCGTCCGGATCGAGCGTGTCGCCGATGTCGAGCATGGTTTGCTTGCGCGCATGGTCGCCGATCTGCACGCCGGCTTCACGGATGCGCTCGCCGTCGGCGAGCTTCGTGTGCGCGTCGACGAGCGCGCCCGGCTCGCCCGCGCCGTACAGCACCGACGTCGGCCCGCGCAGCACGGCGATCGAGTCGATCGTGTAAGGATCGACGCGCCAGTTCGCGATGACCGCCGTGTTCGGCGCCGGCACGCCGTCGACGTACAGCGTCGGCGTGAAGCCGCGCAGCGCTGCATACCAGTCGGTGCGGGTATCGGCGCCGAACGTCGCAAATCCCGGCACGTAGCGCAACGCCTGGTTCAGGTCGGTCGCCCCGGTCATCTCGATCTGCTGCGCGGTCACGACGTTGGTCGTCTGCGGAATCTCGGCGACCGGCGTGTCGGTCCTGGTCGCGGTCGCGGTGCGCAACCCGACCAGCCCGAGCGACGCGCGGCCGGCCTGGCCCGTCACGTCGATCTTCGGCAGCATCGCCGCCGCATCGGCCGGCGGCGTGGCTGTCGCATTCGATGCCTGCGCCTTCGATGCCTGCGCGTGCGCGCCGCCAGCGGCCGCCGCGCACAACGCTCCCCCGGCCGCGATCGCGATTGCGCGTCGCACCGAACCTGTTGCCGTTCCCATCGTTTCGCTACTCTCCGTCGTGCTGCGCCGGCGCTGCGCGCCCGGTCATGTTTCGTCGTGAGGCCTGGCGGCCTGGCGGGCCCGCCGCGCACGAGTCGGTGCGCGTCGATCGATCGTGTCGTGTTCGAGCGCCTGAATGATATCGGCCGACGGTCGCGCGGTCTCTGGAAAAATGCGCGCGGGCGCAAGATCGTTCGCCGCGCGCCACGCGATCCGCCCGCATGGCGCGCGGGCCTGCCCGATCAGATCGGCGAGGTCGGCGCGACGGACTTCAGCGTCGTGAACGCGGCGCTGCAGTCGTATGGCGTGGACGTGCCCGGCGTGCCCGTCACCGTCACGTCGCTCGACGTCGACGTGACGATCGAGCCGGAGAAACTCACCGCGCCCGGCCCGAGCGTGTAATGCGTCGCGGTGTCCTTCTCGAACGTCGGCTGCGTGCCGTCGAACACGACGCCGTTCAGCGCGATGCCGAGCGGAAAGTGTTGCCCGTTCGCTTCATAGCCCGAGAACGTGACCTTGCCGCCGCCGAACTTCGCGCTGCCGGTGAAATGGAAGTCCTGCACCGTGATGTTCGTGAAATCCGGATAAAGCGTGCCGGTCGACGAACTGTAGAACGGATCGAACACGAGCGGTCGCGCAACGTTTCGCATGCACACCTGGCGGAAACGCACGTTGTCGACGAGGCCGCCGCGCGATGCATCCGACTTGATCCGCAGGCCGTTGCCGTTCGGGCTGTCGAAGCCGTCCATCGTCAGGTCGCGCACGTCGACGTCCGACACGCCGGCATTCGTTTCGCTGCCGATCGACATGCCGTGGCCATAGTAGAAATGGTTGTGCGCGATCGTGACCTGCTTCACGCCGGGCGACGCGCTCGACTTCACCGCGACGTGATCGTCGCCGGTGCTGATGTACGAGTAGGCGAGCAGCACCTGGCTCGACTGCCCGGGATCGAAGCCGTCGGTATTCTTGACCGTATCGGGCGTGAAGCAGGTGGCGGGCGTCGTCTCGTTCGGCTGCGTGCCGGTCGGGCACGCGTAGCCGCTCCTCGCATACACCGCGCTCGGCGTGACGATCTTGAGCCCCCATACGGTGACGCCGGTCACGCCGTTCGTCACGACGTGGAAGTTCGGCGAGTTCTGCAGCGTGATGCGGTACAGCGTGAAGTGGCTGCCGCCTTTCACTTCCAGCAGCCGCGGGTTCTGCTGGTTCAGGCCTTGCGTCTTGTTCTGGTACGCGACGTCCCACCAGGTGCGCAGGCCCGCATTCGGCCCGCTCGTCAGCACGCTGCCGCCGCGCCCGTCGATCACGCCATCGCCGACGATCGCCGCGTTCGCGGTGCCGGATACGCTGATGAACGGGTTGCACGATTTCTTGCTGCTGGAGGTGGCGGTGCCGCACGTGCCGACGCCGTTGTCGTATAGCGCGGGATTGCGCGACGCGAACAGCGTGACGCCCTTGTCGATCCACAGCGTCACGCCCGATTTGAGCGTCAGCGGCCCGCTGATGAACGCGGTCTCGCCGTTCGCGCCGGCCGTCAGGTGCACGGCGGAGCCGGCCGCGCATTGCGCGATCGCGTTCTGGATGCGTGTCGTATCGTGCTCGGCAGTCGACGCCGTCGCGTCGAGCGTGTCGACCGAACCGCCGACCGGCGTGAGTTGCGCGGCAACCGTGCCGCAGATGCTCGCCGGCAGCGACGGTTCGCTGACAGTGCCCCACTGCGTGCCGACCGTCGTCGCCGCGACAGCGGCCGGCATCGTCGCCACGCCCGCGCAAGCAAGCGTCGAGAGCGACGCGACCCACGCCGCGTGTCGTGCCAACCGTTTGTCCAGACCTGCGATCCTGCGCGTCATCGTGTTGTTCTCCGGTTCTTTTCGTTCGTCGAGCGATACCGGTGTGGCTTCACCGGCATGAGGCTGCTGCGGCCCGCGGGCGGGCAACGCGATTTGAAACCCTTTTCATGTCATCGGTCGTATGACAACACTATTAAATAGTGGGAATCTATCGCTTTGCACCCCTTAAAAGTTCCCAACCCGCCCGCCGGGGACGATCATATCTCGCAAACGTATCAATCGCCATTTCTTTCCTCTTTATTATCATGTTAATCAACAAAATCATTACAATCGTTATCCGAAAAATATGTCGCACCGGTACGAACCTGTCATCGAAAAACGCCGATCCTTCCAGTACAATCCGCGTCGTCATGCGATGACTGATTTCGCATGGGCGCTGCCTCTTTTCAGCTGGGTCCCGTCACGGAAGGAACGAACGCAACATGAACGACTCGCAGCTTCGGCTTGAATCCGGCGCGCGCATTTCCCGGCGCACGTTCCTTTACAGCATGGGCGCGCTCGCGCTTTCCGCATGCGGCGGGACGGGGGCAAGCGAGAGCGCGACCGGCACCGCTGTCGCCGCAGCCGGCAACCGTGCGCTCGCGCGCGTGGCGACAGGCACCCCGGCCATTGCCACGAACGCGGCGTTCGCGCATCCGGGCCTGCTGCATACACAAGCGGATTTCGAGCGGATGGCGCAGAAGGTCGCGGCCGCCGCGTCGCCGTGGCTCGAGGGCTGGAACACGCTGATCGCGAACAGTCATGCGCAGCTGTCGTGGTCGCCGCGCCCGCAGGCCGTCGTCACGCGCGGCGGTACCGGCACGCAGAACTATCCGGTGCTGTACAAGGACATCGCGGCCGCCTATGCATGCGCGCTGCGCTGGAAGATCTCGGGCAATACCGCGTATGCGTATGCGAACAAGGCCGTGGAGATCATGAACGCGTGGTCGTCGACGCTGCAGAGCCTCGCGGGCGACTCGAACGTCGATCTCGCGGCCGGCATCTACGGCTACGAATTCGCGAACGCGGGCGAAATCATGCGCACCTATCCCGGCTGGGCCGCGGCCGACTTCGCCGCGTTCCAGGCGATGATGGCCGACAAGTTCTACCCGATCAACGCAGCCTTCCTGAGTCAGCACAACGGCACGGACATCACGCACTACTGGGCCAATTGGGATCTGTGCAACATCGCATCGATGATGGCGATCGGCGTGCTGTGCGACGACCACGCGAAGTTCGACGCAGCCGTCAACTACTTCATCGACGGGCCCGGCAACGGCGCGATCGCGCAGGCCGTCTACTACCTGCATCCCGGCCATCTCGGCCAATGGCAGGAGTCGGGCCGCGACCAGGGGCACAACACGCTCGGCATCGCGCTCGGCGGCGCGATCTGCGAAATGGCGTG
This sequence comes from Burkholderia sp. Bp9140, assembly GCF_003853425.1. NCBI lineage: Bacteria > Pseudomonadati > Pseudomonadota > Betaproteobacteria > Burkholderiales > Burkholderiaceae > Burkholderia > Burkholderia sp. Bp9140. The sequence continues at coordinate 179,452 of NZ_QTPQ01000008.1, read as the reverse complement.
GAACCAGGGCATCGACCTGTACGGCCACGACAACAACCGTTTTCTCGCGGGCGCCGAATACGTCGCGAAGGCGAACCTCGTGCAGCCGGACGGCACGTTCCTCCCGGTGCCGTATGTGCCCTACGCGAACGTCGACGTGACGCAAACACAGTTCTCGACCGCCAGCCAGGGGACGATCCGTCCGTGCTGGGCGCTCGTCTACAACCACTACGTGAACCGCAAGGGGCTGGCCGCGCCGTGGTCCGCGAAGTTCGCCCGCGCGATCCAGCCCGAGGGCGGCGGCGGCAACTATGGCGAAGCGAGCGGCGGTTACGACCAGCTCGGCTACGGCACGCTGACGTGCACACGCGACCCCGTTGCGCCCGCCACGGCGCCGAGCGGACTGACCGCGTGGCCGGCGGCCGGACAGGTCGTGCTGTCCTGGTGGGGCGTCGCCAATGCGACAAGCTACAACGTCAAGCGTGCGTCCGTTCCGGGCGGCCCGTACACGACCGTTGCAAGCGGCATCGCCGATTCGCTGACCTGCACGGACAGCCCCACGGCGGGCGTCTGGTACTACACGATCAGTGCGCAGACCGCATCCGGCGAATCCGCGAATTCGGCGGAAGCCGCCGCGTCAACGGCACTGCAACTGCATACGCTGCTCACCTTCGACGAGACGGACGGCGCGACTGCGGCGGACACCAGCGGCAACGGGCATGCGGGCACGCTCGCCGGCGGCGCATCGCGCGTCACGGGAAAGATCGGCAACGCCGTGTCGCTCGACGGCTCCAGCGGCTACGTCGCACTGCCGAACGACATCGTCGCCGACGTGTCGGATATCACGATCGCGGCGTGGGTGAACTGGCGCGGCGGCCAGACATGGGCGCGCATCTTCGATTTCGGCTCGGGCACCGGACGCTATCTGTTCGTCACGCCGACAAGCCCACGCGGGACGATGCGCTTCGCGATCACGACCAACGGCGGACATGGCGAGCGCACGATCGACGGCAACGCGGCACTGCCGGCGGGACAATGGGCGCACGTCGCCGTCACGCTCGCGGCCGAGACCGCGACGCTCTATCTGAACGGCAACGCGATCGGCTCGGCCAACGACGTCATCTTCGCGCCCTGGCGGATCGGGAACACCGCGCAGAACTGGCTCGGACGTTCGCAGTATCCGGGCGATCCGTTCTTCAACGGCACGATCGACGAGTTCCGCATCCATCGCGGCGCGATGTCGGCCGAACAGGTGAAGGCGCTCGCGCAGGGGGCGTGATGCTTGCCGGGTGTGCGGTGCGGCGGCCCGCCCGCCGCACCGGCAAGATCACGGCGCACCCCTGAAGTAATGCTGTGCCAGGGCGACCCAATAGCGGACCCCTGCCGGAATGATGTCGTCGTTGAAATCGTATTTCGGGTGATGCAGGGCCTGCGCGGCCACGCCGGCCGGTGCGTTGCCGATCAGCACGTACGCCCCGGGGCGCTCCTCCAGCATGAAGCCGAAGTCTTCGGACGTCATGTTCGGCGGCACATCGCGGTACAGGTGTTCGTCGCCGAACGTCTCGCGAATCACCGCTTCGCAGAGCGCCGTCTCGGCCGGCGTGTTGACCGTCGCCGGGTAGTACTGGAAGAACTCGACGTCGACTTGCGCGCCATGGGCGCGGGCCAGCCCCTCGCACATGAGCCGGACGTCGCGCTGCAGCTGTTGCTGCAAGGCCGACGACAGCGTACGAATCGTCCCGCGCAGCTCGGCGCTGTCCGGAATGACGTTGTCCGTCGTTCCCGCATGGAACATGCAGACGGAAATGACGGCGGGATCCACGGGGTCCTTGTGCCGCGCGGCGATGGTCTGGCATTGCAGCACCATCGAGCATGCGAGCGGGACGGGATCGATGCCCAGATGCGGCTGCGCCGCATGCGCGCCCTTGCCGGTTACCGTGATCCTGAACCGGGAGCCCGCAGCCATGATCGGGCCGGTGCGCAACCCGAAATGCCCGGCAGGCAAGCCGGGCCAGTTGTGCATGCCGAATACCGCTTCCGTCGGGCATTGCTCGAACAGCCCGTCGTCGATCATCTTGCGCGCCCCCGCGCCGCCCTCTTCTCCGGGCTGAAACACGAAATGAACCGTGCCCGGCAACCGCGGCAATGCCTTCAGGATGCGCGCGGCCCCGAGCAACATGACGGTATGCCCGTCATGCCCGCACGCATGCATGACCCCTTGCGCGCACGATGCATGCGCGAAGTCGTTGGCTTCGTGGATCGGCAACGCATCCAGATCGGCGCGCAGCACGATTCCCCGGCCCGGATCCGCACCGGGCAGGCTCGCGACGACGCCCGTGCCGCCCAGCCCGCGCGACACCGCATAGCCGAGCGCCTCGAGCTCGCGGGCGACGACGTCGGCCGTGCGGTGTTCCTCGAACCGCAACTCGGGATGCGCATGCAGGTCGCGGCGCAATGCCGCCCAGTGGGCGCGATGCGTTTCCAACGACGTCTCGGGGATGATGGGGTTTTCCACGTTCGACACCCTTACAAGGCAAACCGGTTCAGACCAGGACTGCTGCATCTCGCGCAGCGACTGCGTCAATCATAAAACCCCACGATCGACTTGACCTCCATGTACTCTTCCATCCCCTCGATCCCGTACTCGCGACCGTTGCCCGACTGCTTGTACCCGCCGAACGGCGCCTGGGGATCCCACGCCGGGTAGTTCAGATGCACCTGCCCCGACCGGATACGCGCGGCCACCGCGCGCACGCGCTCCTTGTCGGTGCCCTGCACATGCGCGCCAAGCCCGTAGACCGTGTCGTTCGCGATCGCGACGGCTTCGTCGACGGTGTCGTAAGGCAGGATCGCGAGGACCGGACCGAAGATCTCCTGCTGCGCGATCGTCATGTCGGTGCGGACGTCGGAAAAGACGGTCGGCCGCGCATAAAAGCCACGGTCGAATCCGGCGGGCCGCCCGGGGCCGCCGGCGATCAGCTTCGCGCGTTCGTCGATGCCCGCATCGATCATCTGCGCGACCCGACCGAACTGCGCGCGATTGGCCAGTGGGCCGTGCGTCGTCGCATCGTCGAACGGATCGCCCACGACCAGGCGTTGTGCTGCCGCGACGGCGAGTTCCTCGACCGCGCCGAGCACGCTGCGCGGCACGATCAGACGGGTCGGCGCGCTGCACGACTGGCCCATGTTCCGGAACGCGGCGGCAACGCCCGGCCCGATGGCGCGCGGCAGGTCGGCATCGGGCAACACCAGGTTCGGCGACTTGCCGCCAAGCTCCTGCGCGACGCGCTTGACGGTCGGCGCCGCCGCTTGCGCAACCAGCACGCCGGCACGTGTCGACCCGGTGATCGACACCATGTCGACCTGCGGGTGGGAGGCAAGCGCCGCGCCCACTTCCGTTCCGCTGCCGCTCACCAGGTTGAATACGCCCGCGGGTACGCCGGCCTCCGCGATCACTTCCGCGAACAGCAACGCGCTGAGCGGCGACAGCTCGCTCGGCTTCAGCACCACCGTGCAGCCTGCGGCGAGCGCCGGTCCGACCTTCGCCGTGATCTGATAGATCGGCCAGTTCCACGGCGTGATCAGCGCGCATACGCCGATCGGCTCGCGCACGATCGCGGTCGTCCCGCGCTGCGTCCGGAACGGATAGCCGGCCAGGTTGTCGCGCGCGACCCGGATATGTTCGGCCGCGAGCGGCACATGGGCGCCGCGTGCATAGCTGATCGGCGCGCCCATTTCCAGCGCGAGCGCCATGGCGAACCGCTCGGCGCGCTCCAGCATCAACGCATGCACGCGGTCGAGCAGCGCGGCGCGTTGCTGCGGCGAAGTCGCGGCCCAGCGCTCGAAAGCATGGCGCGCGGCCTGCACCGCGCGGTCGGCGTCGCGTGCATTGCCGAGCGGGATGTCGCACAGCGTGTCTTCAGTGGACGGGCAGACGACCGCGAACCGGTCGCCGCCGTCGGGCAAGACCCAGTCGCCGTCGATGAAGAAGCGATCCAGCCTTCCGGCTTCCAGCAGGTGGCGCACCGGCGAATTGACGGGTGAATGCATTGTAAGGTGTCCTTGATTCGATACCATGCGCCGACGGACGGCGGAAACCATCGTTTGCCGACGTGGCCGGGAAAGCACGGCGGCCTTCTGCCGTCACGGGTTCGGCCCGCTCCGTTCGTCCGATGTTCCGGACCGAAGCGCGTCGCCCAGAGGCCGCCACCGTCGTGCACGAGACGGCCTCAAACTAGAAATCGGCAACCTTGCCCCATGCGGAATCGACGAACCGGCCCGGCCGATACGGTACCGGGTCCACGATCGGCTGCGCGCCCGTGGCGAGATCCGCGATCAGGTGACCGGCACCGGGGCCGATGCCGAAGCCGTGCCCGGAAAAGCCTGCCGCCAGGATCAATCCCGGCACGCCCGGCACTTCGCCGATGCCCGGCACGCCGTCCGGCGTGCTGTCGACGTACCCGGCCCATGCGTGCGTGATCGTCGCTTCGCGAAGTTCGGGCAGCAGTTCGACCGCACGGCGGTACGTTTCGGCGACCGTCGGCATGTCGGGCTTCGGGTCCAGAATGCGTACCGCCTCCATCGGCGTCGGCGCATCGAGGCGCCAGCGCTTCAGCGTTTCATGGCCGCCGCGCACCCCTTCGAGGCCGCCCGGCAGAAGATTGCGCCAGCGCTTCGCGAACATCGGCACGAATTGCGGCGCGAAGCGCAGGAACTGCGGCGTCAGGTCCACGCGCGCGCGGCCGCTGATCGCCAGTGCGTAGCGGCCGTCGCAACGGCGCGTAACGGACACGCCGGACGTATACAGCGCATCCGGCAGCGGATGCTCGACGGGCGACACGCTCAGGATCGACTGACGGATCGACGCCTGCGGAAAACGGATGCCGAGCTGGCGGCAGAACGATGACGCCCACGCGCCGCCCGCGAGCACGACCGTCCTGGTCTTGATGACGCCCGCCTCCGTGACGACGCCGCCGACGCGCCCGCCCTCGAGTTCGATCCCGCGCGCGGCGCAGTGCTGGTGGACGCTGCCGCCGAGCTTCATCAGTGCGGCGGCCACGGCCGGCGCGGCCTTGCCCGGATCGGCCGTGCCGTCGCTCGGCGAGAACACGCCGCCTTTCCACGACCGCCCGGTGGCGTGCCCGCGCTCGCCGGCCTGCTTGCTGTCGAGCATGGTCGTCGTCACGCCGGCGGTCTTCGCGAAGTCGCCCCAACTGGCCCAGCGCGACAGCTCGGCCTCGTCATTGCTCAGATAAAGCAGCCCGCAGCGATGAAAGCCCGTGTCCTCGCCGGTTTCGGCGGCGAATCGTTCCCACAGATCGATGCTCTTGCTCGCCATCGGCAGCTCGCGCGCGTCGCGGTTCTGCTGCCGGCACCAGCCCCAGTTGCGGCTCGACTGCTCGGCGCCGATTCGGCCCTTCTCGACCAGCGCCACCGACATCCCGCGCCGGGCGAGATAGTAGGCGGTGAAGACGCCGATGATGCCGCCGCCGATCACGACGACGTCGGCCGAAGCCGGCGGCGTGGGCGAAGTTTCTATATGGCGCAGCGGAGGGGACATGTTCAGTCTCGGTCGGTGGATGCTTGGACGTTTTGCACGACGTAGAACTTCGCCACGCGTTCGCTGCTTTCCCACCCGATCGATGCGCCGCGCGGCACGAACAGCGCGTCGCCGGCGCCGAGCGACAGCACGCTGCCGTCGGGTGCGGCAAACCGTACGCTGCCGGCCAGCAGCAGCATGAACTCGTTCACGCGATGCGGGCGAATGATGCGGTGATAGGGTGTCGAATCCCACGTGCCCGCGCAGCACTCGGCGCCGTCGTCGATGAACACGTTGTCGCTGCGGCATTGCGGCGCGGGCCCGAGCAGCACCTCTGCGGGCAGCGACGACGACGGCTTGAAGTCCGCGTCGGCACGCAGCGGAAAGAGACCCGGCTTCGTCGGTTTCGTGCACGCGGCGGCGCAGAATGTCAACAGCACGGGCGCTTGCGCGGTGATGCGAAGCGCGGTGCCGCCGCCGATCACCGCCCCCTCGCGCGGGCCGAGCACGAGCGGCGCGGCCCCGGCCGCTTCGAGCGTCAGCTCGCCTTCGACGACCACGATGGTTTCGATATGCGGAAAGCTCGCCACGTCGAGTTCGCCGACGAAGCCGATACGCCCCGCGGCCATCGCGTCGGGCCCTTCCCACGCCATCTCCCGATGTCGCGCGAAAGGATCGCGCTCGCCGAACGCCCGCTTGCGGAACGCGGTTGAAGAAAGTGTGCCGTCGGCACGGTGCAACACGAAAGCTGCAGTCATTCCTGCTCCTGTACAGTGCGCGGCGGCCCGGTCAAAAACCGTCGCGCGATATCGGAAAGCGTCGTTCGCCGGCGTCGAGCCGGAAACCCACGGGCGGGCACCCCGCCCGCGCTTGTCGCCTACGCGGCGTGACACGACACTTCGCGGCGTTCACCGCGCGTGCGCGCCGACGACCTTCGCGCCGGCGCGCCGCCCGACCGGGTGTCCACGTAGTCGCGCGGCGTGATCCCGAGCACCCGCCGGAAATGCCGGCACAGATGGCTCTGATCGAAAAAGCCGACGTCGGTCGCGACAACCGACGGCGCGAGACCGGCACGCAGCAAGTCCTGCGCACGCCGCACACGCACGAGGCATAGATACCGGTGCGGCGACAACCCGGTTTCGCTGCGAAAGCGCGCGGTGAAGCGCGACACGCTCAACCCGGCCACCGCCGCGAGCGTGTCGAGGTTCAGCGGCTGCGCGAACGACGCGTCGATCGTGCGCAGCACGTCGCCGATCGCCGTCGATACGGGCCGCGCGACACGAGGCGTGCGGGGCGTCGCGCCCTCGAGCGGGTCGTGGAACGGGACGGCCATGATCTCCGCCCTCATGCCGCCGCCTGCACGATAACGGCCGGCGCGGCGAAGCCCGCGATCGGGAACGGCTCGATCGACGTATCGGTCGCGCGGACGGCGAGCGGCCCAACACCATGCACTTTCATAGCGAATCCTCCGGGGCGCTGGCTTCAGTGCAGGAAATCCTGCACCCGGTAATACGCGCCGACGATCGGCAAGAACCACGCGTGCCCGAAATGGCCGGGCATGGCCGGCCAGTCGAGCTCGCGCCACGGATTCGACGCGGCCGCGCCGTACAGCACGTCGGCCATCACGCGGCCCATGTGCACGGACATCTGCACGCCGTGGCCGCTGTAGCCCATCGAGTAATACAGTCCGTCGTGCTGGCCCGCGCGCGGCAGCCGGTCGGCGGTGATGTCGACCAGCCCGCCCCAGCAGTAATCGAGCCGCACGTTGGCCAGCTCCGGGAAATAGCCGGCCATGCCGGCGCGCAGGATGTCGCCGCTTTTCGCATCGGAGTTCGGGCTCGACATCGCGAAGCGCGCGCGGCCGCCGAACAGCAGCCGGTTGTCGGGCGTCACCCGGAAGTAGTTGCCGATCTGGCGCGACGTCACGTAGGCACGGCGGTGCGGGAACAGCCGGTTCAACTGCGCGTCGGGCAGCGGCTCGGTAACGACGATGAAGCTGCCGACCGGCGCGATGCGCCGCCGGAACCACGCGAACGGCCCCTGCTGCGATGCGCCGGTCGCGACCAGCACGCGGTCGGCGACGATCGTGCCGCGCGTGCAGGTGATCGTGTGGCGCTCGCCGTCGAGCCGCTCGAGCTGCGTGACCGCCGCGTGTTCGTAGACGCGGGCGCCCGCCCGCACGGCTGCGTGCGCGAGCCCGACGCCAAACTTGCCCATGTGCATCTGCGCGCCATTGCGCTGCAACAGGCCGCCGTGGAAACCGTCGGACGCGACTTCGTCGCGGATCCGCGATGGCTCGATCAATTCGATGTCCGGATCGACGTCGTGCCGCAACGCGTCGAACGTCCTGGCGAGCCCCGCGAAATGCTGCGGCTTCGCGGCGAGCTTCAGCTTGCCCGCACGCCGGAAGTCGCAGTCGATCGCGTGCTCGGCGACGATCGTCTCGACGCTCTTCACCGCGCTTTCGTACGCGCGATAGAACCGTTTCGCCTGCTCGACACCGATTCGCGCGGCAAGCGACGCATAGTCCTGCGCGACGCCGGTATTGCACTGGCCGCCGTTGCGGCCCGACGCTTCTCCCGCGACCTGCGCGGCTTCGAGCACGACCACCGATACGCCGCGTTGCGCGAGCGCGAGCGCCGCCGACAACCCGGTGAAGCCGCCGCCGATCACGACCACGTCCGCGCGCCCTTCGACGGGCCCTTCGCTGCCAGCGCGAAACGCGGGGCGGGTATCCAGCCAGTACGATTCCAGTTTCATCGGATCCTTCTTGTGCATTCCGGCGACGGCGCGCAGCGGCCGTCCATTGCAAATCATTTAATCACCGTCAAAAAGCGCAGTTGCCGCGTATTCACGCGCTGCGCGCGCACAAATCGCCGTTTTGCGCGACCGCCGCAGCAGACTATGCGGGACCTCCGCTGCCGCGGCACGCGCGATGCACGCGTCGCGTGCCGCGCGCTACAGACGTACCGGCTGCACCGGCGCGACGCCGGCCTGCACCGGCTCCGCCTGGAAGCGTGCGAGGTCTTCCTCGCTGCGATGGCACAGCACCTGCGCGCCGTTCTCGAGCGTGCGCAGCGCGGGCGCCGTCCGGTTGCACACGCCGTCCACCCGCATCGCGCAGCGCGACAGGAACGGACACAGCCCGGCATCGTCGGCGCTCGCGCCGATCGGCACCAGCGGCCGGTGGCAGCGCTCGGCCGCATCGTCGAGCCAGCCCGCGCGCAGCTCCGGCGCGGACGACACGAGCAGGTGCGAATACGGGTGGTAAGGCGGCGCGCACAGCGCATCGCGGCTGCCCGTCTCGACGCGACGGCCCGCATACAGCACGACGATGTCGTCGCTGATCGCGCGCACCTTCGCGATGTCGTGCGTAATGAACACGTACGACACGCCGAGCTTCGCCTGCAGGTCGCGCAGCAAATCCATGATCGCGGCGCCGACCACGGTGTCGAGCGCCGACGTCACCTCGTCGCACAGGATCAGGTCGGGCTCGGCCGCGAGCGCGCGCGCGAGGTTCACGCGCTGCTTCTGCCCGCCGGACAGCTCGCCGGTGCGCCGCGCGGCCACCGCCTGCGGCAGCCGCACGAGTTCGAGCAGTTCCGCGACGCGCTGCCGCGCACGCGCGCCCTTGATCCCGTGATAGAACGCGAGCGGCCGCGCCAGCGTGCGCTCGACGGTATGCACCGGATTGAGCGCGGTATCGGCGTTCTGGAACACGATCTGCACGCGGCGGTGCTGCTCCTTGGTGCGCTTGCCGATGTCGAGCGCGAGCGGCTCGCCGTCGAGCAGGATCTGCCCGCCCGTCGCGGGCACGAGGCCCGCGATCACCTTCGCGAGCGTCGTCTTGCCGGAGCCGGATTCACCGATCACGCCGACCGTCTGCCCGCGCCCGATGCGCAGGTCCACTTCGTGCAGGATCACCTTCGCGGGCCAGCCCTTCGCGGTCCGGCCGCCATAGCCGGCGATCGCGCCGCGCACGTCGAGCAACGGCGCCGGTGCGGCGCTCGCCGCCTTTGCATCGCGTTCGGCATCGGCCGGCGTGACGGCCGCGATCAGGCTTTGCGTGTACGGGTGCGCCGGCGCATGCAGGATCTGTTCGGTATCGCCCGCCTCGCGGATCACGCCGTCGCTCAGCACGACGATCCGGTCGGCCATCTGCGCGACCACCGCCAGATCGTGCGATACGTACACCGCACTCATCCCGTAGCGCCGGATCACACTCTTGAACGCCTGCAGCACGTCGATCTGCGTGGTCACGTCGAGCGCGGTGGTCGGCTCGTCGAGGATCACCAGCTCCGGATCGGTGATCAGCGCCATCGCGGCCATCAGCCGCTGCAGCTGGCCGCCCGACACCTGGTGCGGATAGCGCTTGCCGATCGTTTCCGGCTCGGGCAGCGCGAGCGCGCGGAACAGCTCGACCGCCTTCGCCTGCGCGTCGCGCTTCGTCAGCGTCTTGTGGATCAGCGCGCTCTCGATCACCTGGTCGAGGATCGTGCGCGACGGGTTGAACGCGGCGGCCGCGCTCTGCGCGATATACGCGACGCGGCGGCCGCGCAATGCGGTCAGCGCCTGCGCCGACAGCGTGCACACGTCCGTGCCGCCGAGCTTCACCGAGCCGCCGGCGATCCGGCAGCCGGTGCGCGCATGGCCCATCAGCGACAGCGCGATCGTCGTCTTGCCGGAGCCGGACTCGCCGATCAGCGCGAGCACCTCGCCGCGCCGGATGTCGAAGTCGACGCCGTGGACGATCGTCGTTTCCGCGCCGCCCGGCCGGCCGCCGACCACGCGCAGCCCGCGCACCTCGACGAGCGGAGTCGATTCATCTCGCATCAGTGTTCTCCCGCGGCCGCGGCCGCGCCCTTGCGGCGGCCGCGATGCGGCAGGCCGTCGATCAACAGGTTGACGCCCACCGTCAGGATCGCGATCGCGACCGCGGGCATGATCGCGACGGCCGAGCCGTCGCCGAGGCTGGCAATGTTCTCGCGCACCAGCGAGCCGAGGTCCGCATACGGCGGCTGCACGCCGAGCCCGAGAAAGCTCAGGCCGCTCAGCAGCAGCACGACGAACGTGAAGCGCAGCCCGGTGTCGGCGAGCATCGGGTGGATCATGTTCGGCAGCATCTCGACGCAGGCGATGTACAGCGCGCTCTCGCCGCGTGCGCGCGCGACCTGCACGAATTCGAGCGTGCTGATGTTGACCGCCAGCGCGCGCGCGATCCGGTACGAGCCCGGCATGTAGCTCACCGCGGCGGTGAGGACCAGGAGCGGCAGCGACGAGCCGAACGCGGCGACGAACATCAGCGCGAACATCTTCGACGGAATCGACGTGAGCGCATCGAGCAGCCGGCTCATCGTCTCGTCGACCGCGCGGCCCGACACGGTCGCGAGCAGCCCGAGCGTCGTGCCGGTCAGCGCGGCGAGCAGCACCGCCGCGAGCGCGAGCAGCACGGTCAGCCGCGTGCCGTACAGGATCCGGCTCAGCATGTCGCGGCCGAGGAAGTCCGAGCCGAACGGCAGCTTCGCGCTGAACGGCGCGAACACGTCCGGCGTCACGATCGCGCCGACGTCGTGCGGCGCGAGCAGCGGCGCGAACACGGCGATGAACAGCATCAGGGCGACCATCGACAGGCCGACGCGGCCGCCCGTCGTCAGTTGCACGCGCGCGGCGCGGCGCTTGCGCGGCTGGTCGGGGGCCGGCGCGGCGGGCGGCGGCGCGCCGCCCCACGGTGGTTGCTGATCGCCTGACGGCGGCAACGCACTGCTGCGTTGTACGGGTTCGGTCGGGTGCATGGGCGGCATCTCGGAAGAAGGACGGGACGTTCAGGTCCGCAGTCGCGGGTTCGACACGATCGAGCACAGGTCGGCGAACAGCACGAGCGTCAGGTAGGCGACGCAGAAGATCAGCGTGCACGCCTGGACCAGCGGGAAATCGCGGTTGCCGACGGCATCGACCATCAGGCTCGCGAGCCCCGGATAGTTGAAGATCGTCTCGACGACGATCACGCCGCCGAGCAGATACGACAGGCTCAACGCGACCGCATTGGCGATCGGCCCGATCGCGTTCGGCAGCGCATGGCGCAGCACGACGCGCGCGGGGCTCGCGCCCTTGAGCACGGCCATCTCGACATACGATGCGCTCAGCTGCTCGATCACCGCGGCCCGGGTCATCCGTGCCATCTGCGCGATCACGACCGCGCACAGCGTCAGCACCGGCATCGCATACGCACGCAGGAAATCGTGCAGGCTTTCGATCGGGCCGCTGTACGACAGCGCGGACAGCCAGTGCAGCTTCACGGCCAGCACGAGCACGGCGACCGTCGCGATCAGGAATTCCGGCGTCGCGACGAGCGACAGCGTGCCGAGGCTGATCACGCGGTCGACCACCGACTCGCGCTTGACGGCCGCGAGTATGCCGAGCAGCAGCGCGATCGGCACCGACACGGCGGTCGTGATCGCCGCGAGCGCGAGCGATTTCGGCAGGCGTCCGCCGATCATTTCGGATACCGGCATGTCGCCGGACAGCGAGCGGCCGAAATCGCCGTGCAGCAACCCTGCGAGCCAGTGCAGGTAGCGCACGTGCGCCGGCATGTCGAGACCGAACTGCTGGCGCAGCGCGGCAACCGTCTCCGGCGTCGCCGACTGGCCGAGCGCGGCCTGCGCGGCGTCGCCCGGCAGCAGGTTCGTGATGGTGAAGATGATCGCGGACACGATCAGCAGCGTCAGCGCGGTGACCGCGATGCGCCGGCCGACCAGCCCGAGCAGGATTCGATTCATGACGCGGCACTCCGGGAAAGGTCGCGCGCGACCGGAGCGGCTGCCCGCCCCGGCCGCGCGGCATCGGCACGTAACGGCGTCAGGCGTTCCACCACACGTGCTCGGCGAACATGAAGCCCATCATCCCGCCGGTCGGGATCGAACCGAGGCCCGCGAGCCGCTTGTCGTATCCGTCGAGGAAGCTGATGAAGGCCGGGATGCCGATCCTGCACTGCTGCGCGACGAGCACCTGCATCTCGCCATACATCTGCTTGCGCTTCGCGTCGTCGGTCTCCGAACGCGCGGCGAGCAGCAGCTGGTCGAACTTCGCGTTCTTCCAGCCCGATTCATTCCACGGCGCATCCGACTTGAAGAACTGCGTGAACAGCACGTCGGCGCTCGAGCGCGGGTTGATGTTGCCGAACCCGAGCGGGTGCTTCATCCAGTGGTTCGACCAGTAGCCGTCGGCCGACACGCGGTTTACCTGCAGGTTCAGTCCGATTTTCTGGCCGGCCTGCTGCATCAGCACGGCCATCTCGATCGAGCCGTTCGCATCCGACGTCGCATAGATCGGCGGCAGCGCGGCGCCCAGTGCGCCCGCCTTCTGGAACAGGAACTTCGCCTTGTCCGGATCGTGCGGCCGCTGCGGCAGCGATGCGTTGAAGTAGCGATGTCCGGGCGGGATCGGCTGGTCGTTGCCGATCACCGCGTAGCCGCGGAACACCGCCGAGCGGATCTGCTCGCGATCGAACAGGTACTTCATGCCTTCGACGAAATCCGGGTTCGCGGTGATCGGGTTGTCGCTGCGCATGATCAGGTCGGTATAGAGCCCCGACTTGGTTTCCTTCAGCGCGTAGCCCGGCGTGGATGCGACCCGCTGCGTCGAGCGCGGATCGATCGCGTTGATCAGGTGCACGTCGCCGGACAGCAGCGCGTTCAGGCGCGCGGCGCTGTCGCTGATGCCGATCAGCTCGATCTCGTCGAGATACGGCATCCCCGGCTTGAAGTAGCTGTCGTTGCGCACGCCGACGGTCGACACGCCCGGCTTGAACGACTTCAGCTTGTACGGGCCGCAGCCGATGCCGGTCGCGAAGTCGGTCGTGCCGTCCTTGACGATCACGAGCTGCGGCGTCGCGAGAATCACCGGCAGGTCGGCGTTCGCGCTGGCGAGCGTGAGCGTGACTTCGTCCGGGCCGCTCGCCTTCGCATCGGCGAACTGGTCGGCGAGCGTCTTGACCTTCGATGCGGTGGCCGGGTTCTTGTGGCGCATCAGCGAATACACCACGTCGGCCGGGCCGACCGGTTTCCCGTCGTGGAACGTGACGCCCTTGCGCAACTTGATGATCCACGTCTTCGCGTCGGTCGTCTGCAGCGACTCGGCCAGATTCATCTGCGGCGTGAGGCTCTGATCCAGCTGCGTGAGACCGCTGTAGAACATGAAGAAGCGGATGTAGTCCGCACCCGTCGAGCCCTTGGCCGGATCGAGTGTATCGGCCGTCGAACTCGATTCGTTCGCGACCCGGATCTTGCCGCCGCGCTTCGGCGCGGGCGCGGCGAACGCGGATTGCATGCCGGTCAGCAGGCCGCCGCCACCGACGGCCATCATGCCGCTCGCCGCCATGACCCGCATCATGTCGCGGCGCGTGATGCCGCCCTTGCCGCCGTTGTCGATATCGTCGCTCATCCGAACTGCTCCTGACTGTGGAAAGTGGGGTCGTGGAATCCAGCGTGGTTCGAGAAACCCGCCGCGCCCGCCTGCTGGTGGCGAATTCGACGTCGTGCACATGGAGTTCATTTAAGCATCGCCAAAATGCGGGTTGTCGCGATTCGGGGCGGCTGCACGATACGATTCGACCGTTTTGGGTAGCCTGCGCAGCATGATTTGCTGCGTGCCCCGGCGGCGGTCGAAACGAGCGGAATGTCCCGATCGAATGCGGCGCGGGCGGGCGACAGGGCGCCGCCGTCCGGTGCCGCGCACGCCGCCGCACGCCATCCAGGACTGCCGCATGAAAGTTCAGAAGATTGTCCGCGCCGTCGACGTCGACTTACCCGAAGGCTGGCGCACCGCGGGCCGCGACGCCGGGATCCGCGGCCGTGAGGCGGTCGATACCGGCGCGTCCGAATGCGCGCCGGGCACTTGCCGGCGCAAGGTGAAGGAGGTGGTGGCGGAGGTGATGCATGTCCGTGGCCGGCGCCGGCACGTTGGTGCCGGACGGTGAAGACGCGACCGAATTCGGCGCGGGCGATACACCATGCGTCGCCGCGAATGACAAAGAGCCGCAGCAGGCGTGCGAGACGCAGCGCTTGCGCTGCGTGATCGTTTCGTGCCGCCGGCCGTCAGGCGCCCAGCCGGAACACCGATACGGCGGCCCGCAACCGCGCCGCCTGCTCGTCGAGCGACGACGCGGCAGCGGCAGCCTGCTCCACGAGCGCGGCGTTCTGCTGGGTGACTTCGTCCATTTGCGCGACCGCCAGGCCGATCTGTTCGATGCCGGTGCTTTGCTCGGCGGATGCCGCGGAAATCTCGCCCATGATGTCGGCCACCCGGTCGATCGACCGGACGATCTCCGTCATGCGCGCCCCCGCTGCCTCGACGAGCCGGCCGCCGCTGCCCACTCGCTCGACCGATGTCGCGATCAATCCCTTGATGTCCTTCGCCGCCGCCGCGCTGCGTTGCGCGAGCGAGCGGACCTCCGACGCGACGACGGCGAACCCGCGCCCTTCCTCGCCCGCGCGCGCCGCTTCGACCGCGGCGTTGAGCGCGAGAATGTTCGTCTGGAACGCGATGCTTTCGATCACGACGGTAATGTCGGCGATCCGCACCGACCCGTCCGAAATCTGCCGCATCGTTTCGACGACCTCCTGCACGGCGGCACCGCCGAGTTCGGTCGCCTCCTTGGCGTGGGTCACGAGCGCATTCGCCTGACGCGCATTGTCGGCATTCTGTTTGACCGTCGACGTGATCTGCTCCATGCTGGCGGCCGTTTCCTGCAGCGACGCGGCCTGCTCCTCGGTGCGCTGCGACAGGTCCAGATTGCCTTGCGCGATCTCGCCGGTGCCGACGGCAATCGAGTGGGTCGTGGTCTGGATCTCGGCGATGGTCTCGGTCAGCCGTGCCTTCATGTCGCCGAGCGCGACGAGCAGGCTTCCCGGCGCGGCGTTCGTCGTATCGAACTGCACGTCGAGTTCGCCGGCTGCGATGCGGGCCGCCATCTCGGTCGCATGCGCGGGCTCGCCGCCGAGCGTGAGCCGGACGCTGCGCAGCACACCCCACGCGATCGCCGCGAGCGCCGCGGCGATGACGAGCGTGATAGCGCCGAGCACCAGTGCGAGCCGGGTAAACGCCGCGTTGATGTCGTCGTAGAAGAATCCGGTGCCGATCCACCAGTCCCAATCCGGAATGGCGACCACGCCCTGAAGCTTCGGCTCCACGTCCGCGTCCGGGCTGCGCTTGACCAGCACGTCGACGAGCGCGAAATGCGCCGCCGCCATCCCGGCGCGGTACGCCTCGCTGTCGGTCATGCCGCTGGTCGTGCGGTTGCCCTTGGCGCGGGTGCCGACGAACTTCGCGTTCGGATGCACGAGGTTGACGCCGTCGGCCGTCGTGACCCAGTAGTAGCTCGTCGAGTTCGCATTGAGCGCCGACAGCGCGGCCTTGGCCTGCTGCTGCGCCTGATCCCGGGTGAGCGTGCCGTTTGCCTGCAACGCGCGGTACGAATCGACCAGGTGCTCGGCCTTCGTCAGAAGAATGACGATCTCTTCGCGACGGCTGTCGATCAACGCATCGCGCAGCGTGTGCAGCGACATCACGGCAAGCAATACGACGCCGAGCAGCGCCGCGGCGACAAGCATCAGCAGTTTCGTGGACAACTTCATGCGGAGGGCCTCTCGATATTAACCATTCGGTACATATATCGACCTGGAGCGGCCCCGCCTTGAACGGCTCAGTCTCGGTAATTACCCTCGGTTCGTGCGCTGATCGAACGCGCGACGGGAAAGCGGCCATCGCAGTCGCCCTCCGTGGATTCCGCCGGGCATGCCCGCACGGCGCGCGGCACATGCCCGCGAGCGGCGCCTACAGCCCGAGCTGCGTCGCGAGATGGCCGATGTCGGACACCTCGTAGTAGTTGTAGAACGGCGTGCCCGGCTCGTGACCGCGGTTCACGAACGCCTTGTGCTTGATGCCGAGGTCCTCGGCCGTCATCAGGTCGTAGCGCAGGCTGGACGACACGTGCAGCACGTCCTCCGGCTTGCAGCCGAGCTTACCGAACATGTATTCGAAGCCCTGCATGCGCGGCTTGTACGACTGCGCCTGCTGCGCGGTGAACACCGCATGGAACGGCGCGCCGAGCTTGTCGACGTTGCTCATGATCTGGTCGTCCGACGCGTTCGACAGGATCACGAGCTTGTATTTGCTGGCCAGCCGCGACAGTCCCGCCGGCACGTCCGGGTGCGGGCCCCAGGTCGGCACGGCCAGATAGAAGCGCTCGGCCTCGGCTTCGTCGAACTTCACGCCGATTCGCGCACAGGTGCGCCGGATCGCGTTGACGACGACGTCGCGGTACGGCTTCCATGCGCCAAGCACCTCGTCGAGCCGATAGGCGGCGAACGCGCGCACAAATTCCTCGAGCGCGACCGGCGACAGCCGGTCCGCGTAGACCTCGCGCGCCATTTCCGCCATCCGGAAGCGGGTCAGCGTGCCGTAGCAATCGAACGTGATGAACTTCGGTTCAAACTGGATCATGGTGACGTCCTGTCGGTGTGAAGCCCCGGCAGGGCCGGGGACGGGCTGGGTTGTACGAAATTGAATCAGGGCAAAAAGTCCTTCGCACATCGTTCGGCGCCGGTCAAAACGCAGAATCACCGCGTGTTGGGCGCGCTGCACGGCACGATCTGCGGTGCGATTCCGTGCGGTGCGCTCCGACCGGCCGACGGGTCTCGCGACACCGCGACGCGCGTGCCCGGCACGGCCGCCACGCGGTGCAACGTGGCAGCGAGCGGCGCGCCACCCTGCTTCCATCGTACTGTCGTTCATGCGGCAGAAGCTGCCGCGATGACCGGCCGCGCCGGCACGATGCGCGCGTTCGTGCGCGCCGATCGAGCGGGTTTGCGTCGATCTCTCGCGCGCGGTCGCCGCCGCCGGAAAACAGGCGAATCGTCCTATCCGCGCCGCGGTGTCGCTGGCAGAGTCGATACGTCATTCCTACCCATCCGGAGTCCGGCGTGGCCGACCTCAACTCTTCCAGCACGCTTATCTATCGCCCGTTCGCCGAAACCGACCTGCCCGCCGCACACCGGCTGTCGGAAGCGGTCAAGTGGCCGCACCGCCTCGACGACTGGCGCTTCGCGCTCCAGCTCGGCGGCGGCTTCGTCGCCGAAGACGAAGCCGGCATCGTCGGCACCGCGCTCGGCTGGCGCTTCGACGACTCGCACGCATCGCTCGGCATGGTGATCGTGTCGCCCGAGCGCCAGGGCCGCGGCATCGGCCGCGAACTGCTCGCACGCGTCGTCGACAGCTTCGGCGCGCGCACGATATTCCTCCATGCAACGCCGTCCGGCGAACCGCTCTATGTGAAATTCGGCTTCCAGGCGATCGGCACGATCGACCAGCACCAGGGCGCCGCGTTCCAGCCGCCGCTGATCTCGCTGCCGCCGGGCGAGCGCCTGCGCCCGCTCGGCACGAACGACGGGCCGCGCCTCGCGGCGCTGGCGTCGCGCGCGGCAGGCTACGCGCGCGGCGCGGTGATCGATGCGCTGCTCGACGTCGCGAACGGGATCGCGCTCGACCGCGACGGCGAACTGCTCGGCTTCGCGCTGTTCCGCCGCTTCGGCCGCGGTCATGCGATCGGCCCCGTGATCGCACCGGACGCGCTGCGCGCGCAGGCACTCATCAGCCACTGGCTCGCGCTGCACGAAGGCATGTTCGTGCGGCTCGACGTGCCAGGCGACAGCGGGCTGTCGGACTGGCTGCAGGGGCTCGGCCTGCCGCGCGTCGATACCGTCGTCGCGATGGCACGCGGTGCGGCGCCCGCGCGCGACCCCGCGCTGCGTGCGTTCGCGATCGTCAACCAGGCGCTGGGCTGAACGGCACGCACGATGAGCTTCCTGTACAAGGCCGATCCCGTGCGCGGCGCGCAATGGGCGCAGCGCTTCGCGCAACAGGCGCCCGACCTCACGTTCCGGATCTGGCCGGACATCGGCGATCCGCGCGCGGTGCGCTACCTCGCCGCGTGGCAGCCGCCGGACGATCCGGCCACGCTGCTGCCGAACCTCGAGATCGTGTTTTCGGTGGGCGCCGGCATCGATCAGTTCGACCTGTCGCGCGTGCCCGCGCACATTCCGGTCGTGCGGATGATCGAGCGCGGCATCGTCGAAGGCATGGTCGAGTATGTGACGCAGGCCGTGCTGACGATCCACCGCGACCTGTTCGACTATGCGGCGCAACAGCGCGCGCAGGTGTGGCGCGAGAAGCCGGTGCGCGCGGCCGCGTCGCGGCGCGTCGGCGTGCTCGGGCTCGGCACGCTCGGCCAGGCCGTGCTCGACACGCTGCGGCGCTTCGGCTTCCCGTGCGCCGGCTGGAGCCGCACGCCGCGCACGCTCGACGGCGTCGACTGCTACGCGGGCGACGCGGCGCTCGATGCGTTCCTGGCCCGCACCGACATCCTGATCTGCCTGCTGCCGCTCACCGACAGCACCCGCGGGCTGCTCGGCGCGCGCGTGTTCGACGCACTGCCGGCCGGCGCAGCGCTCGTGCAGGTCGGGCGCGGCCCGCAGCTCGATGCGGCCGCGCTGCTCGCCGCGCTCGACAGCGGGCGGCTCGACAGCGCGATCCTCGACGTGACGGACCCTGAACCGCTACCGGCCGGCCACCCGTTCTGGACGCATCCGCGCATTCGCATCACGCCGCACATCGCGAGCGCGACGCGGCCCGACACCGCGGTCGACGCCGTGCTCGAGAACCTCGCGCGCCATCGCGCGGGACAGCCGATGATCGGCATCGTCGATCGCGCGCGCGGCTACTGACGCGCGCGCCCGGCCCCGCGGGGCACGCAGCAGAAAATGCCGAAGCGCCCCGTGCAAACGCCGCGGCCATACGTTTCAGGCGGAAAATTGAAGGCGCGCGCGGATTTCTCGCCCGTTAGCATGAACTCACCGCTGACACCCGACGAGAGTCCCGCACTGCCATGAACCAAGCCGCGCTGATCGAAGCCGATCGTCAACACCTGATCCACCCCGTCGTCAACTACCGCGTGCACGAGGCGCGCGGCGTCACCGTGCTCGAATCCGCGGACGGCGTGTTCCTGCGCGACGCCGACGGCCACACGCTGCTCGATGCGTTCTCGGGCCTGTGGTGCGTCAACGTCGGCTACGGCCGCGACAGCATCGTGAAGGCCGCCGCCGAGCAGATGACGAAGCTGCCCTACGCGACCGGCTATTTCCATTTCGGCTCGCAGCCCGCGATCGAGCTCGCCGAACGGCTCGCGGCGCTCGCCCCGCCGTCGCTGAACCGCGTGTACTTCACGCTCGGCGGCTCGGACGCCGTCGACTCCGCGGTGCGCTTCATCACGCACTATTTCAACGCGACCGGCCGCCCGTCGAAGAAGCAGATGATCGCGCTCGAGCGCGGCTATCACGGCTCGTCGTCGATCGGTGCCGGGCTCACCGCGCTGCCCGCGTTCCACCGCCATTTCGACCTGCCGCGCGCGGACCAGCACCATATTCCGTCGCCCTACCCGTATCGCCATCCGCTCGGCGACGATCCGCAGGCGCTGATCGCCACGTCGGTCGCCGCACTCGAGGCGAAAGTCGCCGAGCTCGGCGCGGACAACGTCGCGGCGTTCTTCTGCGAGCCCGTGCAGGGCTCGGGCGGCGTGATCGTGCCGCCGGCCGGCTGGCTGAAGGCGATGCGCGACGCTTGCCGGCGCCTCGGCATCCTGTTCGTCGCCGACGAGGTGATCACCGGCTTCGGCCGCACGGGCCCGCTGTTCGCGTGCGAGACCGAGCAGGTCGATCCGGACCTGATGACCGTCGCGAAGGGTTTGACCGCCGGCTATGCGCCGATGGGTGCGGTGCTGATGTCCGACGAAGTCTACGAAGGGATCGCGGGCAGCCGCACCGAGTCGGCCGCGGTCGGACACGGTTATACGTATTCCGCGCACCCCGTCAGCGCGGCGATCGGTCTCGAGGTGCTGAAGCTGTACCACGAAGGCGGGCTGCTCGCGAACGGCCAGGCGCTGGCGCCGCGCTTCGCGGCCGGGCTCGACGCGCTGCGCGCGCATCCGCTCGTGGGCGATGCGCGCTCGGCCGGCCTGCTCGGCGCGCTCGAACTGGTTGCCGACAAGGTGCACAAGACGCGCTTCGACCCGGCGCTGAACGTGCCCGACAAGATTGCCGCCGCCGCGTACGCGAACGGCGTGGTGTTCCGCGCATTCGGCGACGGCGTGCTCGGCTTCGCGCCGGCGCTGAGCTTCACCGCGGGCGAGTTCGACCTGATGTTCGAACGCGTGCGCAAGACGCTCGACGACGTGCTGGCCGACGCGGGCGTGCAGCGCGCGCTCGACGCCGCGCACGCGCAGCCGGCATGACGGGCCAAGGGAAAGCCGGGCTTGTGGCGGCCATCGTTCGACTCTAAAGTAACCGGACATTCCATTTTTTCCCTCTCACGTGAACATGACGGACAGCAAGCTGGATCGCATCGACCTGCGCATCCTCTCCCAGTTGCAGAAGCGCGGCCGCATGACCAACGTCGAGCTGGCCGATGCGGTCGGGCTGTCGCCCAGCCCCTGCCTGATCCGCGTGAAGCGGCTCGAGAAGGCCGGCTACATCGGCGGCTACGGCGCGCACATCCAGCTCGAGAAACTCGGCGACGTGCAGGTCGTGTTTACCGAGGTCACGCTGGCCGACCACCGTCGTGAAGATTTCGACCGTTTCGTCGCGGCGATCCGCAATGTCGACGAGATCGTCGAGTGCCACCTCGCGAGCGGCGGCTACGACTATCTGCTGAAGTTCATCACGCGCAGCGTGAGCCATTACCAGACGATCGTCGAAGGGCTGCTCGAGCAGAACATCGGCATCGAGAAGTATTTCAGTTACGTGATCATCAAGTCGCCGTTCGTCAAACGGCACTACCCGCTCGAATCGCTGTTCGGCGAACGTCACTGACGGCCGGCGCGCGGCACCCGCGAACGCGGCAGCACGCTGTCCGCACGGGGTAGTCGCGCGCCCGCGCCGCCGCGCACGTCACCGAACCCATTCATCCAAGGACCTGTCATGCCGCTTACGCTGTCCCGCACCGAACTCATGCGCACCGCCAACCTGATCGACGGCACGTGGCGCGATGCGCTCGACGGCCGTCGCTTCGACGTCACCGATCCGGCGACGCTCGAGATCGTTGCCCATGCACCCGACAGCGGCGCCGCCGACGCGCGCGCCGCGACCGACGCGGCAGCACGCGCGCTGCCCGCATGGCGCGCGATGCCCGCTCGCGAACGCGCCGCGATCCTGCGTGCGTGGCACGCGGCGATCGTCGCGCACACCGACGATCTCGCGAAGCTGATGGCGCGCGAACAGGGCAAGCCGCTCGCGGAAGCGCGCGGCGAAGTCGCCTACGGCGCGTCGTACGTGCTGTGGTTCGCCGAGGAAGCGACGCGCACCTACGGCGACCTGATTCCGCAGCAGCAGCGCGGCAAGCGGCTGAGCGCGGTCAAGGAGCCCATCGGCATCGTCGCCGCGGTCACGCCGTGGAATTTCCCGCTCGCGATGATCGCGCGCAAGATCGCGCCCGCACTCGCGGCCGGCTGCACCGTCGTCGCGAAGCCGGCGGAGGACACGCCGCTCACCGCGCTCGCGCTCGCGTTCCTCGCCCAGGAGGCCGGCGTGCCGCCCGGCGTGCTGAACCTGATCGCCGCGTCGCGCGAACGCGGCATCGACGCGGTGGCCGACTGGCTCGCCGACGGCCGCGTGCGCAAGATCACGTTCACCGGATCGACGCCCGTCGGCAAGCTGCTCGCACGCGAATCGGCGGCGACGCTGAAGAAGCTGTCGCTGGAACTCGGCGGCAATGCGCCGTTCATCGTGTTCGACGATGCCGAGCTCGACGCCGCGGTCGACGGGCTGATGGCCGCCAAGTTCCGCAACGGCGGCCAGACCTGCGTGTCGCCGAATCGCGTGTACGTACAGGCCGGCGTCTATGACGCATTCGCCGCGAAGCTCGCGGCGCGCGTTGCCGCGCTGAAGGTCGCGCCGGCGACCGACCCGGCCGCGCAGATCGGCCCGATGATCAACGCGCGCGCGGTCGACAAGATCGCGCGCCACGTCGGCGACGCAATCGAGCGCGGCGCACGCGTGCTCGCGGGCGGCAAGCGCCTGCCCGAACTCGGGCCGAACTACTACGCGCCGACGGTGCTCGCCGGCGCCACTGCCGACATGCAGCTGACCTGCGAGGAAACCTTCGGCCCGGTCGCCGCACTGTTTCCGTTCGACACGGAAGACGAAGCCGTCGACGCCGCGAACGACACGCCGTTCGGGCTCGCCGCGTATTTCTACACGCAGGACATCCGCCGCATCGCGCGCGTGTCGGCGCGGCTCGAAACGGGCATCGTCGGCATCAACGAGGGCGCGCTCGCGAGCGAGGCCGCGCCGTTCGGCGGCGTGAAGGAATCGGGCTACGGCCGCGAAGGCTCGCGCTACGGCCTCGACGACTACCTGTCGATCAAGTACCTGTGCCAGGGCGGGCTCGACTGAAGCCGCGCGGCGGCCCTCATCGGCCGCTGTTGCGCAGTCGTCGCGGGGCGCGTCGCTGCCGGTGCGCTCCGCCCGCACACGTTTGCGCCATTCGTGCTGCCCTCTGTTCGCATGCCGGCCTCGATTTCCGGGCAACCCTGCCGTTAACCCGGATTTGATCAGCGCCGCTGCACCCGCAGCCGGCTTCCCGCACGAGCGCGAGCAATGCCTGCATCCACTTCGATCGAGAAAATTGCCGACTGGGCCGGCCGCCACCACCTGATCGTCGGCGTGCTGGGCACGCTGATGTCGCTCGCGGCGCTCGGCATCAGCGCGGCGACGCTGTGGGCCGCGCGAAACGAAGTCGTCGAACATGCGCACGAGACGTCGCGCAACGTCGCGGCCGTCCTGGTCAGCGAGATCGCGCGCACCGTCGAGACGTCCAACAATGCGCTCGTCGCACTTGCCGCCGATCTCGTCAACCCCGCCGTCGCGCGCATGGACGCCGGCCTGCGTCACGACGTGCTGTTCGAGCGCACGGCCGCGCAATACGTGACCGGCATGGGCGTGACGGACCGGTACGGCCGGCTGATCGACGGCTGTTGCGGCCCGACCCACAACTGGGACTTCAGCGATCGCGACTACTTCAAGGTCCATCGCGACGCGGACAACGTCGGCCTCTACGTATCCGAGGCGTACCGCGCGCGTTCACGCGCCGGCAAGGAATCGATCGCCTTGTCGCGGCGCATCGAACGGCCGGATCACACGTTCAACGGCATCGCGGTCGTCGCCATCGACCTCGCCTACTTCGATCGGCTTCTTTCCCGCCTGAACGTCGGGCCGCACGGCGTCAGCGCGATCCTGCGCGCGGACGGCACGATCCTCGCGCGAAACCCGCCGTTGAGCGATCACCAGATGGTCCATCTGCGCCGGTCGAAGTCGTTCGACCGGATGGTGAGCCAGGAATCGGGCTTCTATGCCGCGCGCTCGAGCATCGACGGCACGGTGCGGCTGTACACGTACCAGCGGGTGCCGGGGACGCCGCTGATCGCCGTCGTCGCGCCGGCCGAGGACGACGTGCTGGCCGGCATCACGCGCCTGACGTGGACGGTCGGGGTATCGGCGTCCGTCATCGGCGCGCTGTTCTGCGCGGTGGTGTGGCTGCTCGCATTCGCGCTGCGGGACAACCTGCGCAAGCAGACGCTGCTCACCGACATGACGCGCACCGATCCGTTGACGGGCCTGCACAACCGTCGCGCGCTCGATGCCGCGCTCGCCGACGAATGGGAACGGCTGCAGCGCGGCAGCGACGGCAGCCTGTCGGTGCTGTTCATCGACGCCGATCACTTCAAGCAGTACAACGACCGGTACGGCCACGCGCAAGGCGACACCGCGCTGCGGTTTCTCGCCGAATGCATCCGCACGCATACGCGGCGGCGCGGCGATCTCGCCGCACGTTACGGCGGCGAGGAATTCGTCGTGCTGTTGCCCGATACCGACGAAAGCGGCGCCGCGAAGGTCGCGGAAGCGATTCGCCGCGCGGTGGAATGCAACCGGCTCGACGGGGTCGCCGAGACGGTGCCCGCGTTTACGGTCAGCATCGGCTGCGCGACCGGCCATCGCGCCCGGCCGGCGTCCGTGCAGGCGCTGTCGCATCAGGCCGACCTCGCGCTCTATGAGGCCAAGCGCCACGGCAGAAACCGCGTGTGCCGCGCCGGCGCGGAATCGTTCGCCGAGCCGGCGTGACCGTTACGTTCAGCATCACGAATTCACCCGATAGTGAGCATTCGGGCCCATCGAGCACGACCCGAAACAAATCCTTAACGGCTGCGTCACGATCACCCACGACAATCCGCCATCTTCGATACTCAGGATGGAGTCTTGCATGTTCGCGTCACGAAGCCGTTTCCCGCTGCACGTCGCAGCGCTCTCGAGTGCGATCGTCCTCGCCGCGTGCGGCGGCGGCGACGATGCAGCGTCGACCCCGACGACCCTCGCGGCCGTTCCGGCGCCGCCGGCCGACCCGGGCTTCGTCGACAGCGCGCCCGTGCCGAGCGTGCCGGCCTTCGTCGACAACGTCGCGACCAACCAGCGCGGCGATGCGCGCTATGCGACGTTGTCGACCAACGCCGCGGTGCGCGTGGTGAGCCGCTTTCTCGACCTGTGGCAGCCGTCGACGATGCTCGTCGATGCGGGCGTGAACGCGCCGGCCAACGGCGCCTTTCCGGCGATCACGGCGTCGACCTGCTCGGGCCTGCCCGGCAGCGGCACGCCGTGCGGCACGATCCTGAACGACACGGTGCTGGCGGCCAATGTCCAATATGTGGTCAACGCAACGACCGCGCGCACGCAGCAGCAGGCTGACGCCGCCTACTTCGACGACCGGCGCGGCAAGGGCTACAGCGTGACCGACGGCATGGGCCCGCTCACCGACGCGTGGCGCACGGCCGCGCAGCAGACGACCAGCATCACCAGCGTGCCCGCCGACGCGACGACGGTGCTGTACAACGATTCCGGCAACAACACCGGCGTCGGCAGCAGCACGAACACGAATTTCGGCAAGGTCGTCGACCTGCTCAACGAAATGGGCAACAACGCGTCGACCGAGCCCGCGAAGCGCTTCTACAAGTACGCGCGGCCCTATCGCTGGAGCGCGAGCGTCGTCGTCGCGCCGACGCTCGTTCCGGCGGAAAGCACGACGCCGGCGACCGACGGCGGCTTCATCAGCGGCCACTCGGCCGAAGCGTTCCGCGATGCGATGACGATGGCGTGGCTCGTGCCGGAGCGCTTCCAGGAGATGGTCAGCCGCGGCCTCGAACTGGGCGAGAACCGGATCGTCGCCGGCATGCACTCGCCGCTCGACGTGATCGGCGGCCGCATGCTCGCGCTGGCCGTCAGCGCGGCGAACCTGACCGCCTATGCGAGCGACGCGCAGGCCGCGTACGGCCAGGCCCACCAGGCGCTGCAGCAGCTCACGGGGACGACCGACACGACGTTCGCCGCCTTCGCGCACTCGGGCACGACGGCCACCGACCGGTTCGCGGATTACACGGCCAACAAGACGGCCTTCATGCGACGCCTGACGTTCGGCTTCGGCGCGATCGAGTCGACCGACGCACCGCCCGTCGTGCCGAAGGGCGCCGAGATCCTGCTGCAGACGCGCTTCCCGTACCTGAGCGCGGATCAGCGGCGCGTCGTGCTGAAGACCACCGAAATTTCGTCCGGCTACCCGGTGATGGACGATGCGGAAGGCTGGGGCCGCCTGAACCTGTTCGCCGCGGCCGACGGCTACGGTGCGTTCAACGGCAACGTGGTCGTATCGATGAACGCGTCGCAGGGTGGGCTCAACGCGGCCGACCAGTGGCGCAACGATATCGCCGGCGCCGGCAAGCTGACGCTGCAAGGCACCGGCACGCTGACGCTCGCGGGCAACAACAGCTATGCGGGCGGCACGCAGGTCAGCGGCGGCACGCTCGCGGCGGCATCCGCGACGGCGTTCGGCAACGGCGACGTGTATGTCGGTTCGGGTGGTAGCGTGAGGATTGCGGCAGGCGCACCCGTCACGATCGCAACCCGCTACACGCAGCTCGACAACACGACGCTCGAACTCGACATCGACGGCAACGGCGGCGGACGCCTGCGCGTCGGCGGCCCGCTCACCGTCGCCGGCGGCACGCTGCACGTGAAGTTCGTGAACGGCTATGCGCCGAAGGCCGGCGACACCATCGCGCTGATCGACGGCGCGGCGGCCGCGGCGAAGTTCTCGACGGTGACGGTCGACGGGTTCAAGGCGACGCCGGTTTATACGGCGACGGGGATGTCGGTGAGGTTGTCGGCGTCGTGATCTCGCGTGTTGCGGGTCGCGCGGGCTGCGCGCGACCCGCCTGTCGCACCGGAAGCCCGGACGCATCGCGGCATGTCCGGTGCGTCACTTGATGCGCCGGCGGAGCAAGGTTCGTGCCGCGCGGTGGCACATGCCTTGCTCGCCGCATCGAATACCTGTGGACCTACAGGTATTCGGGCATCGACGTGACGGGCCAATCAGGCGACATCCACATCGGCATCGCAGGTTGGCGCCATGACGGCTGGCACGGCACCTGGCGGCACGGGTACGACGAAACGCCGCCCGCCGCGCGACCGCAGTCCGCGCGATGAACCCGAACCGCAAGGAGAGGAACGATGACCCTGCTTATCTACCTGGTCGGATGGATCATTTTCATCGGCGGCGTGGCCTGGGGATTGACGACGCTGCACGTGTCGCAGCACATCATCGAGATCGTGGCCGTCATCCTGTTCGGCATCGCGGTGATCACGGGCGCGACGCGCGCGCGCAACCGCGACCGGTCGTAGCGCGATCGCGCCGGCCGCGGTATCCGGGACAGACACCGCGAGCGACGCCGCTTCACTGCTGCGTGTCGATATAGGCGGCCCGTTCTTCCGGCGTGCCGGACGGAAAGGCGCCCTCGAGGTGATCGGGAAACGCGGAAACGCGCGCACTCGACAAACGCCGGGAAGGATACAGCGCCCATAGCGCGATGTCGGGCCCCGGCGCGCGCCCCCGCTGACGAGTGTGCCGGCGGCCCGGTCGCGGCTCACGAGCGACACCGGCAGACAAGCGGCGCCCAGGCCGAGCCGGACGTCTGGCCTCAGCCGCGAGCGGACGCGACACCGTCGAGCTCACGCACGGCGTCTTCCGCCAACACCAACCCACCCGCGGCCAGATTCTCGCGCAGATGCGCGACCGACGACGTCCCCGGTATCAGCAGGATGTTCGGCGCGCGCCTCAGCAGCCACGCGAGCGCGGTCTGCATCGGCGTCGCGCCGAGCCGCGCGGCGACCGCGTCCAGCGTGGCAGACTGCAACGGACTGAAGCCGCCCAGCGGAAAGTACGGCACGTAGGCGATGCCGTCACGTGCAAGCGCATCGATCAGGTCATCGTCGTCGCGGTACGCGAGGTTGTAATGATTCTGCACGCAGACGATGTCGCAAATCCGGCGCCCTTCGGCGATCTGCGCGGCCGTCACGTTGCTCAGCCCGATGTGCCGCACGAGGCCCTGCCGCTGCAGTTCCGCCAGCGCGGACAGCGGCGCCTCGATCGAGCCTTCGGCCGTGCCGTGCGTGTCGAACATGACCCGCAGGTTGACCACGTCGAGCACGTCGAGACCCAGGTTGCGCAGGTTGTCGTGCACGGCGGTCGCCAGCGCGCCGGCGGAGAATGCGGGCAGCCATGAACCGTCGTGGCCACGCGTCGCGCCAACCTTGGTCACGATCAGCAGATCGTCACGATACGGATGCAACGCGTCGCGAATCAGCTGGTTCGTCACGTGCGGGCCGTAAAAGTCGCTGGTGTCGATGTGGTCGACGCCCGATGCGACGGCTTCGCGAAGCACGGCGAGCGCCGCGTCGCGATCCTTCGGCGGGCCGAACACGCCGGGGCCGGCCAGCTGCATCGCGCCATAGCCGAGGCGGTGCACGCGGCGGCCCGCGACGGAATACGTGCCGGATTGAACGATGGGGGACATGCTCCTGCTCCTGTAGCGAACGAGTGAATCGCAGGTTACGCCGCGTTGTGCTGCGCGATAACCGGTCATAATGCGCACAACCTGTACGAAAAGGCGAACAATGCAAGTCGATCTCGGCGATCTGAACGCGTTCGTGGCAGTGGCGCGGGCGAAGGGCTTTCGCGAAGGTGCGCGAACGATCGGCGCTAGCGCGTCCGGTCTGAGCGAAGCGGTGCGCCGGCTGGAGGCGCAACTCGGCGTGCGGCTGCTGCACCGCACGACGCGCAGCGTGTCGCCGACCGAGGCCGGCGAGCGTCTGCTCGCGCGGCTCGCGCCGGCGCTGGGCGAAGTGGAGGCAGCGCTCGACGTGGTGAACACGTTTCGCGAGAGACCGGTCGGCACGCTGAAGCTCAATGTACCGATGAGCGCGGCGCGGCTCGTGCTGCCGTCCATCGTCCCGCGCTTTCTCGACGCGTATCCGGAGATACGGCTCGAGGTCGTGGCCGACGAAAGCTTCGTCGATATCCTCGCGGCCGGCTGCGACGCGGGCATCCGTTACGACGAGCGCCTCGAACAGGACATGATCGCCGTGCCCATCGGCCCGCGCTCGCAACGCTTCGCCACTGCCGCGGCGCCCGCCTATCTCGAGCGGCGCGGCCGGCCGGCCCATCCGCGCGACCTGCTCGATCACGCGTGCCTGCGCGGCCGGTTCGCGAGCGGCGCGATGCCGGCGTGGGAGTATGAGCGCAATGGCGAAGTGGTCCGCGTGGAGCCGTCGGGCCCGCTCGTCGTGCAGATCGGCGGCGCCGTCGATCTCGTCGTGGATGCCGCCTGTGCGGGGCTCGGCATCGTGCATCTTTACGAAGACTGGCTGCGTCCGCATCTGGCGAGCGGCGCGCTCGAACCCGTGCTCGACGAATGGTGGCGGCCGTTCTCCGGCCCGTACCTGTACTATCCGGGGCGGCGTTTCGTCCCGGCTCCGCTCCGGGCGTTCGTCGATTTCATCAGGGCGGAGGCGGGGTAGAACGGCATGAGCCGTCCGTCCCCTCGACCAGCGGCGATCACGCCCGCGCGGCCCCTCACCGCCGGTTCGAACGCGACACCACGTCGATCCACACCGCCAGCACCAGCACCGCGCCCTTGACGATCATCTGCCAGTACGCGTCGACGTCGAGCATCGACATCCCGTTGTCGAGGCTCGCCATCACGAGCGCGCCGATCAGCGCGCCATAGACGGTGCCCGACCCGCCGCGCATCGACGTGCCGCCGATGAAGCACGCGGCGATCGCATCGAGCTCGCCCATCGTGCCGGCCGACGGCGAGCCGGCCGCGAGCCGCGCGGTGTTGACGATGCCCGCGAACGCGCACATCAGCCCCATCAGCGCGAAGATCGCGAGCTTCACGCGATCGGTGTCGACGCCCGACAGCCGCGTCGCCTCCAGGTTCGAACCCACTGCATAGATGCGCCGGCCGAACACGGTCTGTGTCGCGACCCACGAGAACGCGCCGAGCATCACGAGCAGCAGCAGCACGGGCACGGGAATCCCGCCGTAACGATCGAGCGTCGCGACGAACGCGAACAGCACGGCACCGGTGCCGACGACCTTCGCGACGTCCTGCCACCGCGGCGCGACCGCGAGCCGGTAGCGGTGCCGCGTCCGGCGCTGCCGGATGACCAGCAGCGCGACGAGCGCGAACAGCAGCAGCGCGAGACCGTCGCCGGCCGCGCGCGGCAGATAGCCCTGCCCGATGAACACGAAGCCCTCGGACACCGGCGCGATCGTCGAGCCGCCCGTCACGCCGAGCAGGATGCCGCGGAACGCGAGCATCCCGCCCAGCCCGACGATGAACGACGGCACGCGCCGGTAAGTCGACCACCAGCCGTTGAACAGCCCGACCAGCACGCCGAGCGCAAGCACGGCCGGCACCGTCGCGGCGACCGGCCAGTGACGATTGACGTCGAGGATCGCCGCGACGCCGCCGAGCAGCCCGAGCAGCGAGCCGACCGACAGGTCGATCTCGCCCGCGATGATCACGAACACCATCCCGCAGGCGAGCATCCCGGTAATCGACATCTGCCGCAGCAGGTTCGACACGTTGCGCGGCGTGACGAACGCCCCGTCGGTCAGCACCGAGAAGAACACCCAGATCGCCGCGACCGCGAACAGCAGCGCGAGCACCTTGTAGCGCACGAAGACCTGGCGCAGCGGATGGCCGTGCGCGCGGCGCGCGTCGGCGTCCGGCGGCACGGCGGAAGAGGAAGACAGTTCGGTATTCATGACGCACTCGCTGCAATGGGTTCGGCCGGACGCCGCGCGGGCTTCAGCGCGGCGCCGAGGATCTGTTCCTGCGTGAGACCGTCGTTGACGAAATCGCCGCGCAGCTCGCCTTCGCCGATCACGAGCACGCGATCGGCCAGCCCGAGCACTTCCGGCAACTCCGACGACACGACGATCAGCGCGACGCCGCGCTTCGCGAGCGCAAAGATCAGGCGGTAGATTTCCGCTTTCGCGCCGACGTCGACGCCGCGGGTCGGCTCGTCGAGGATCAGCACCTGCGGGTCGGCCAGCAGCATCCTGGCGAGCACCGCCTTCTGCTGGTTGCCGCCGGACAGGCTCGCGATCGGCAGGAACGGATGCGCGGCACGCACCGACAGCCGCTGCATCTCGGTGCGGATCGCGTCGAGTTCGGCGGCCGCGTCGATCCGCCCGCGCGCGGCGAAACGGCGCAGCACCGACAGCGTGATGTTGTGGCCGACGCCGAGCTGCGGCACGATCCCGTGGCGCTTGCGATCCTCCGGCACCATCGCGATGCCGGCGCGAATCGCATCGGCCGGCGAGCGGATCGCGAGCGGCCGGCCGTTCATCCGCACGGTCGCCGTGCTCGCGCCCGGATACGCGCCGAAGATCGCCTGCATCAGCTCGGTGCGGCCCGCGCCGACGAGCCCGGCGACACCGAGGATCTCGCCGCGCCGCACGCTGAACGACACGTCGTCGACGCGCTTGCGGCGCGGGTTCGCCACGTCGTGGCAGGTCACGTTGCGCGCCTCCAGCACGACGTCGCCGATCTCGTGCGGCTCGCGCGGATACAGATTGCGGATCTCGCGCCCGACCATCATCGCGATGATCCGGTCGGTGCTCAACGTGCGCATCGGCTCGGTCGCGACATGGCGGCCGTCGCGGATCACGGTCACGGTGTCGCACACCGCGTCGACTTCGTCGAGCTTGTGCGAGATGTACACGCATGCGACGCCGCGACGCTTCAGGTCGCGCACGATGTCGAGCAGGATGCGTGTCTCGGCCGCACTCAGCGACGACGACGGCTCGTCGAGAATCAGCAGCTTCGCCTGCTTGTTCAGCGCCTTCGCGATCTCGATCAGCTGCTGGTGGCCGCCGCCGTAGTTCATCACCGGCTGCGCGACGTTGATCGCGTCGATGCGCAGCTCGCGCAGCAGCGCTTTCGAACGCCGCACCATCTCCGCGTAGTGCATGCGCCCGCCGGGCAACGTGATCTCGTTGCCGAGAAAAATGTTCTCGGCCACCGACAGCTCGGGCACGAGCATCAGCTCCTGGTGGATGATCACGATGCCCGCACGCTCGGTGTCGCGCACGCCGGACGCGACGAGCGGCGCGCCTTCCCAGCGGATTTCGCCATCCCACGTGCCGTGCGGGTAGACCCCCGACAGCACCTTCATCAACGTCGACTTGCCGGCGCCGTTCTCGCCGCACAGGCCGACGCACTCGCCGGGGCGCACGCTCAGGTCGATTCCGTCGAGCGCCTTCACGCCGTCGAATGCCTTGACGATGCCGCGCATCGTCAGCAAGGGTTCGGTCATACGTTCATCGCCTCGCAGTGAGCACGCGGCCGCCGCAGGGCCGGCCGCGTGCGTCGTTCCCGTCGTGCCGTTACTGGCTTGCGAGCTGGGCCTGGGTGTAGAAGCCGTCCTTGACGACGACGTCGACGTTGCGCTTGGTCAGCAGCGTCGGCTGCAGCAGCACCGTATCGACCTTCTTCCTGCCGTTGTCGTATTGCGCGTTGAACGCCGGCTTCGTGCCCTTCGCGAGATCGACCGCGAGCTTCGCGGCTTCGCTCGCGATCAGCTTCAGCGGCTTGTAGACGGTCATCGTCTGCGTGCCGGCGATCACGCGCTTGACCGCCGCGAGATCCGCATCCTGCCCCGACACCGGCACCTTGCCGGCCAGGTGCTGCGCGGCGAGCGCCTGGATCGCGCCGCCCGCGGTGCCGTCGTTCGACGCGACGATCGCGTCGATCCGGTTGTTGTTCGCGGTCAGCGCGTCCTCGACGATCCGCAGCGCGGTCGACGCGCTCCACTCGGGCACCCATTGCTGGCCGACGACCTTGATGTCGCCGCGGTCGATGGCCGGCTTCAGCACCTTCAGCTGGCCCTCGCGCAGCATCTTCGCGTTGTTGTCGGTCGGCGCGCCGCCGAGCAGGAAGAAGTTGCCCTTCGGCTTCGCGTCGACCACGCCCTGCGCCTGCAGTTCGCCGACCTTCTCGTTGTCGAACGAGATGTACGCGTCGACGTCCGCGTCGAGGATCAGGCGGTCGTACGACACGACCTTGATGCCGGCCTTCCGCGCTTCGGCGACGACGTTGCCGAGCGTCTTCGAATTGAACGGCACGATCACGATCACGTCGACGCCGCGCGAGATCAGGTTCTCGATCTGCGAGATCTGCCGCGCCTCGCTCGCGTCGGCCGACTGCACGGACACCTTCGCGCCGAGCTTCGTCGCCGCCGCGACGAAATAGTCGCGATCGCGCGACCAGCGCTCGACGCGCAGGTCGTCGATGCAGAAGCCGATCTCGGGCTTGTCCTTGCTCGCATGCGCGAGCGGTGCGCCCAGCGCGAGGATCGCCAGCGCGGCGGCGCCGGCAAGGGAACTCAATACGGTACGACGCGTCACGGAATTCATCGTCTCCACTCCTTGTTATGGAACCACCTCACGAACGCCGGGCGGCCGCCGGAAGGGGCCGCCCGCATCGAGTCACTGCAAAACACGGGACCGCACCGGCGCACGGCCGGTCACGCACCCGCTGCAAATACCGGTTCGAGTGCGCGGTAAAGCGCGCGAAACGTCGGACGCCGCGCGTCGCGATACCACGCGTGCCGCGCGAAGTCGGGCTCGCGCACCGCGACGACCGGCGGCTGCGGGCACACGTCGTCGAGCGATGCATCCGGTTCGAGCGCGAGACGCGCAAGGCGCGCGGCGCCCAGCGCCGGGCCGACCTCGCCGCCCGCGCGCAGCGTCAGCGCGCGGCCGCTCAGGTCGGCGAGCATCTGCGTCCAGTACGCGCTGCGCGAACCGCCACCGATCACCGTGATGTCGTCGGGCGCGAGCCCGGCCGCATGCAGCGCGTCGATGCCGTCGAGCAGCGCGAAGCCGACGCCTTCGAGCGTCGCGTTCGCGAGATCCGCGCGCTGCGTGTCGGGCGTGAGTCCGTAGAACACGCCCTTCGCATTCACATCGTTGTGCGGCGTGCGCTCGCCGCTCAGGTACGGCAGGAACCACGGGCGGCTGTCGCGCGCGTTCGCGTCGGCATCCGCGAGCAGCGCCGCGACGCCGTCGTAACCGGTCAGTTGCGCGGTGAAATCGATGCAGCCGGCCGCGTTCAGCATCACCGACATCAGGTGCCACGTATCGGGCAACGCATGACAGAAGCTGTGCACCGCCGATTCCGGGTTCGCGCGAAATCCGTCCGACACCGCGAAATACACGCCCGACGTACCGAGCGACAGCAGCGCATCGCCGGGCCGCACGATGCCGACGCCCACCGCGCCGGCCGCGTTGTCGCCGCCGCCGGCCACCACTGGAATCTCGCGCAGTCCGAGCGCGCGCGCGACGGCCGGCAGCAGCGTGCCGGTCACGCGATTGCCCTCGAACACGGTCGGCATCTGCGCGCGCGACAGCCCGCACGCGGCGAGCAGCGTGTCGTCGTAGTCGCGCTTCGCGACGTCGAGCCACAGCGTGCCGGCGGCATCCGACGGATCGGTTGCGAACGCACCGGTCAGCCGGTAGCGCAGATAATCCTTCGGCAGCAGCACGTGCGCGATGCGTGCGAACACGTCGGGCTCGTGACGGCGCACCCAAAGCAGCTTCGGTGCCGTGAAGCCCGGCATCGCGACGTTGCCGGCCACGGTACGCAGCGCAGGCGCGAGCCGCTCTAATTCCACGCACTCCGCATCCGCGCGGCCGTCGTTCCACAGGATCGCGGGACGCAGCACGTCGCCATGCGCGTCGATGAGCGTCGCGCCGTGCATCTGCCCGGTCAGCCCCAGCGCCTGGATGTCGCGCGGATCGATGCCGGCCGCGCGGGCTTCAGCGACGAGCGCGGCGAGCGCGCCGCAGGCGGCATCCCACCAGTCGCGCGGCGCCTGTTCGGACCAGCGCGGCCGCGGCCGGCTCACCGTCAACGGGCGGCTCGCGCTCGCCCGCACCGCGCCGTCGCGGTCAAGCAGCACCGCCTTCACGCCCGACGTGCCGAGATCGAGTCCGATATACATGGCGTCAGCGCAGCCCGTAGATCGCCTGGTTCACGATATTCTCGAGCCGCTCCTGCGCGCCGCTCGCATGCCGCGGGTCCACGCCGCGCGCGAGCGCATCGTCCGCAAGCGACTGCAGCGTATAGCCGCCCGACAGGATCTTGCGGCCAAATGCGTCGTCCCACTGCGCATAACGCTGCCGGCGCAGCGCGTCGAGCCGGTCGTTCTCGACCAGCACCGCCGCGCGTTCGAGCGCGAGCGCGAGCACGTCGATCGCGCCGACGTGGCCATGGAACAGGTCTTCCGGATCGACGCTCTGGCGCCGCACCTTCGCGTCGAAGTTCATCCCGCCGGTCGTGAAGCCGCCGTGGCGCAGGATCTCGTAGAACGCGAGCGTCAGCTCCTCGACGCTGTTCGGGAACTGGTCGGTGTCCCAGCCGTTCTGCGCGTCGCCGCGGTTCGCGTCGACACTGCCGAA
Organism: Burkholderia sp. Bp9140; assembly: GCF_003853425.1. Taxonomy (NCBI): domain Bacteria; kingdom Pseudomonadati; phylum Pseudomonadota; class Betaproteobacteria; order Burkholderiales; family Burkholderiaceae; genus Burkholderia; species Burkholderia sp. Bp9140. The sequence goes on along the minus strand of NZ_QTPQ01000008.1, from coordinate 143,976 downwards.
CACGCCGAGCGCGAACGCGTTCGCGATCTCGTGATGGAACGAGTGACCGGCAAGCGTCGCGTGGTTCGCCTCGATGTTCACGCGGATCTCGTTCTGCAGTCCGTACTGCACGAGGAAGCCATGCACGGTCGCGACGTCATAGTCGTACTGGTGCTTGGTCGGCTCCTGCGGCTTCGGCTCGATCAGCAGCGCGCCGTTAAAGCCGATCCGGTGCTTGTGCTCGACGACCATCGACAGGAAGCGCGCGAACTGCTCGCGCTCGCGCTTCAGGTCCGTATTGAGCAGCGTCTCGTACCCTTCGCGGCCGCCCCACAGCACGTAGTTCTCGCCGCCGAGCCGGTGCGTCGCGTCGAGCGCATGGCACACCTGGGTCGCGGCCCACGCGAACACGTCGGGGTTCGGGTTCGTCGCGGCACCGGCCGCGAAGCGCGGGTGCGAGAACAGGTTCGCGGTGCCCCACAGCAGCCGCACGCCGCTCGCCTGCTGGCGTTCGCCGAGATAGTCGACCATCCGTGCGAAATTGGCCGCGTACTCGCGCAGGCTGTCGCCCTCCGGCGCGACGTCGGTGTCATGGAACGTATAGAACGGCGTGCCGAGCTTCGTGAAGAACTCGAACGCCGCGTCGGCCTTCATCCGCGCGCGCTCGAGCGCGTCGCCCGGCTGCTGCCACGGCCGCCGGAACGCGCCCTGCCCGAAGATGTCGTGGCCCGGCCATACGAACGTGTGCCAGTAGCACACGGCGATCCGAAGATGCTCGGCGAGCGTCTTGCCAAGCACGCGCTTCTCGGGATCGTAATGGTGGTAAGCCAGCGGGTTGTCCGACTGCGGACCTTCGTAGCGAATCGCGGGAATGTGTTCGAAATACGACATGGCGTCTCCGTGCGGGGTCTTGTTGCGGCGCAACGCGCGTCGTGACGACGCACGCGGCCGAATTCGATCTGGCTGGATCGTGCCCGCGCGCCCGCCGGCCGGCAATTGCGAAATTGCGCAGCACGCTTAATGTTTCTTGCCAGCCGCGCTCGCGCGGCGCGCGTTCCGTCCTACAATCGCCGGACACCAGACGATCGCGCGCCGCCGCCCCGGGCGCGCGCCCGGAGACAACGGCACGGCGCCCTGGCGGCGCTTGCCCCGAGACCGACATGACCCGCGCCCCTTCCGCCCAGACACCGCACCGCATCGCGCTGCTGTTCAACGCGAACAAGGTCTATGACCGCGAGATCATCAGCGGCATCGGCCAGTACCTGCACACGACGCGCGTCGTGTGGGACCTGTTTCTCGAAGACGACTTCCGCTGCCGGCTCGCCGGCATCGAGCGCTTCGACGGCGACGGCATCATCGCGGACTTCGACGATCCGGCCGTCGCCGACGCGCTCGCCGGTTCGCGGCTGCCGATCGTCGCGGTCGGTTCGTCGTACGAGGATCCCGCACAGTATCCTGACGACGTCCCCTATATCGCGACCGACAACCCGAAGCTCGTGTCGCTCGCGTACACGCACCTGATCGGCGCGGGGCTCGCGCATTTCGCGATGTACAGCCTGCCGGTCGCGCAGGAGAACCGCTGGGCGCAGCAGCGCGAGCGCGCGTTCGACCGGCTCGCACGCGCGGACGGGCTCGATGCGCCGATCTATCGCGGGCTGTCGACGAGCGCGTCGGGCTGGAATCACGCGATCGAGCAACTGATCGGCTGGCTGCATGCGCTGCCGAAACCCGTCGGCGTGATCGCGGTCACCGATGCGCGCGCGCGCCACTTGCTGCAGGCGTGCCTGATCGCCGGCATCGCGGTGCCGGAACAGGTCGCCATCATCGGCATCGACAACGATCCGCTCACGCGCACGCTGACGCGCATTCCGCTGTCGTCGGTGATCCAGGGCACCGAGGAAATGGGCCGCACCGCCGCGCACCTGCTGCACCGGATGCTGCGCGGCGCGCGCTTTCCCGGGCAGCGCATCCTCGTGCCGCCGGTCGGCATCAACGTCCTCGAATCGACCCGCCACCAGCCGCTCGCGAGCCCGCACGTGATGCGCGCCCGGCATTTCATCCGCCAGTACGCGTGCCAGGGGATCAAGACCGAACAGGTCGCCGACTATGTCGGCGTGTCGCGCTCGCTGCTCGAAGAGCACTTCCGGCGCGAACTGCAGCGCACCGTGCACCAGGAAATCCTGCGTCACAAGCTCGAGGCCGCCCAGGCGCTGCTTGCGAGCCGCAATGCGTCGAGCGCGGAAGTCGCGATCCGCTGCGGCTTCACGTCGCTGCAGTACATGTATGCGGTGTTCCGCCGCGAGCTCGGCTGCACCCCGCGCGAATACCAGGAACGCACCACGCCCGCCCACTGAATTCACCGCCCACGAGCGAACCCACTCATGCATATCGATACCGACTCTTCCCGCCCGGCAGCCGACGTCGCCCGAATCGCCTCCGAGCCGTGGGGCGTGCTGCCCGGCGGCGATCCGGTGCGGCGCTACACGCTGCGCAACGCGCACGGGATGCGCGTCGTCGTCAGCGATCTCGGCGCGACCGTCGTCTCATGGCTCGCCCCCGATCGCACCGGGCGCTTCGCCGATATCGTGCTGGCCCACGACACGCCGGCAGAGTACGTCGAATCGGGTGCCTACCTCGGCGCCACGGTCGGCCGCTGGGCGAACCGGATCGCGGGGGCGCGCTTCACGCTCGACGGGATCGACTACCCGCTCGACCGCAACGAGAACGGCAACCTTCTGCACGGCGGCGCGAGCGGCTTTCATCGCGCGCGCTGGGACGTGATCGACGAGCGCGGCGGGCTGACGCTGCGGCTCGATTCGCCGGAAGGCGATGCGGGATTCCCGGGCAACGTGAGCGTCCAGGTACGCTACACGCTCGACGACGACGGCACGCTGACGATCGACTATGCGGCGCGGACCGATGCGCCGACTCCGCTGAACCTGACGAATCACAGCTACTTCAACCTGAGCGGACGCGCGGGCAGCGACGTGCGCGGCCATCTGCTGCACATCGATGCCGACGCATTCGTCGAAGTGGACGACGCGCTGATCCCGACCGGCACGGCCGACGTGACGGGCACCGCGTTCGATTTCCGGCAGAGCGCGCCGATCGGCGCCCGCCTCGACTGGCCGCATGCCCAGCTCGCGCGCGGGCGCGGCTTCGATCATTGCTATGTGCTGCGCGACCCTGGGCGCGGCGTGCGGCCCGTCGCATCGATCTACGACCCGGAAAGCGGTCGGGAGCTCGCCGTGTCGACGGATCAGCGCGGGCTGCAGCTCTATACGGGCAACTACCTGGACGGCGTGCGTGCCAGCGGCGGTGTGTCGTGCGTGCAGCATGCGGCGCTGTGCGTCGAAGCCGGGTTCTTTCCGAACCAGGTCAACATGGACACGTTGCGCGACGAAACGATCCTCGGCCCGGGCGACACCTATCGCCAGACGACGCGGTATCGGGTCGGCGTGCGCGGGTAGCGGCCCCCCCTTCGGCTCGGGGCGCCGCGGGCCCTGCACGCGGCCGTTCCGGCAGGCCGTCGTCACGCATCCGCCGCACACGATCATTGCCGCCTCGCGCCGGGCTTCGGCGCATGAACCGCGAGCGAATCCGGTCCCCTCGACGTCCCGTCATCCGCACGCCCCATCGCCAGATAGTAGGCAACGCACGCGATCTTTGCGCAGGCATCGGCGGCTGCGCTACGCTCGTTCCGGCCTCATGTCGAGGCCGAAAATTTAAGCGCTTAAACTACCGAGGCCCGCGATCTCGCGATCGATCGACCGGGCCCGACACTGGATGGAGGATGACAATGAACAGACGATCGATGTTGCGCTGGAGTGTCTCGACCGCGGCGCTCGCATGCGTCGACCTGGCCGGTGCGCTGCCGGCCGTCGCGCAAGGCGTCGCGCGCACCGCGGGCGGCGCGCCGTTCGCGATGGGCGCCGACGTGTCGACGCTGCCGGAGCTCGAGGCGCACGGCGCGCGGTACTTCGAGCGCGGGCAGCCGCGCGACTGCCTGAAGATCCTGCACGCGCATGGCGTCGACTCGATCCGCATCAAGGTCTGGAACGATCCCGGCAATCCGGACTTCTTCCCCGCGAACCAGAGCGCCGCGACCGGCTACAACGATGCGGCCCATGTCGTTGCACTCGCGAAACGCGCGGCCGCGCTCGGCATGCGCATCCTGATCGACTTCCACTACAGCGACTGGTGGGCCGATCCCGGCAAGCAATACCCGCCGCACGCGTGGGCCGGCAAGAATCTCGCCGACACCTGCGCGCTGTTGTCGGCCTATACGACCGACGTGCTGCGCCAGCTGCAGCGCGCCGGCGTGCGGCCCGAGTGGGTGCAGATCGGCAACGAGATCACGGGCGGCATGCTGTGGCCGCTCGGCCGCTACGACCAGTGGGACAACCTCGCGCAGCTGCTGAAGACGGGCCGCGACGCGGTGAAGGCCGTCGATCCGCGCATCAAGGTGATGCTGCATATCGACAGCGGCGGCGACAACGCGAAAAGCCGCTGGTGGTTCGACAGCGCGACGCAGCGCGGCGTCGCGTTCGACGTGATCGGCCTGTCGTATTACCCGCAGTGGCAAGGCTCGCTCGACGACCTGCGCAACAACGCGAACGACCTCGCGGTGCGTTACGACAAGGAGCTGATCGTCGTCGAGACCGCGTATCCGTGGACCACCAGCGACGGCGACTCGGAACCGAACGCGATGACGAACACCGGCTCGACCCCGTTCCCGCCGTCGCCTGCCGGCCAGGCGCAGTTCCTCGCGGCGGTCGTCGATATCGTGAAGGGTGTGCCCGGCAAGCGCGGCAAGGGCGTGTTCTGGTGGGAGCCGGAATGGATCCCGACGCCGGGTGTCGGCTGGAAGGTCGGCGCAGGCGATCAGTGGGACAACAACACGCTGTTCGACTTCCACGGCAATGCGCTGTCGTCGCTCGACGCGTACCGCCGGCGCTGACGCATTCCCGGCATCACGCCATCACGGCATCACCGCACCGGCGCATCCCGCGTCAGTGCGGTGTATCGAAGCGGCGTCGGGCAGACGCCGTCGTGCCGCTTGCATCACGCGCACCGCCCCGCTCGCCGCGCGCGTCCCGGGCGAGCAGCGCGAATGCGACGAGCGCAAGCCCGCAGCACCCCGCGAACGTCGCGCGATAGCCGAACAGGTCGACGCACGCGCCCGACAGCACGCCCGACGCGATCGAGCCGACACGCGCGGTGCTGAAGAACATCGCAGTCGCGGTGCCGGGGCGCGTGGGCATCAGGTCGCAGACGCGCGTCAACCCGAGGCACGACGTGATCGCGACCACGCAGGCGCTCAGCAGTTGCAGCGGCAGGATCATGCCCACCTGTGTCACCGCCGCGAGCCCGATGAAATACGCGGCATGCACGGCCGCGCACGCCGTCAGCCAGCGTGCCTTGTCGAGTCGCGTCGAACGGATGCCGAGCCACAGCATCATCGGAATCTCGAGCAGCGCGGCAAGGCCCAGCGCGGCCGAGACATTCGTCGGTGTGCCGCCGAGTCCGCGCACGATGAACAGCGGCAGCACGATCATCGTCGCGTTCGCGGCAAGCCCCATCAGCGTGAGCGCGACGAGGGTTCGCCGCACGGTCGCGCGCGACGCGACGACGACAGCCGCCGCATCGGCCGGCAGCGCCGCAGCGCGCTCGACCGCACTCACATGAACCGCCGCCGGCCTTTGTGCAGGCTCCGGAATCCGCGCGACGATCGCCGCGCACCCGACAAAGCCGGCGGACGCCGCTAGAAAGAGCCCCGTAAAGCCGCTCTGCGCGAGGATCAGCGCGCCGAGCGCGGGACCGAACACCCACGCGACCGACAGCATCGTGCGCAGCGCGGCCGACGCGAGCTCGCGCTGCGCATCGTCGTCGACCGGCAGCACCGCGCGGGCGAACGCAAAGATCTGCGACAGCGACACGGCGCCCGCACCGAGCAGGATCGTGCCGGCCGCGATCACCGGCCAGTGCGCGCGCAGCACGCACAGCAGCGCGAAGCCGAGCGCGGCGGCCGCGAGCGATACGACGAGCAGCGGCCGGTGGCGGTCGCGGCGATCCGACCAACGCCCGGCCCAGGTGCTCGCGACGACACCGCTCGCCGCGATCAGCGTCATGAAGATGCCCGCGAGAAACGGCGACATCCCCGCCGCCTCCACGCCGAACAGCGACAGGTATGGCGCGGTAAACGACATCGCGATGCCGAGCATCAGCGCCGCCGCGGACAGCGGCACGAAATGCGCGATCCCCGCGAGGCGCGCGAAATGCAACCGCGGCGACTGCAATGACCGCATCGCGTCAGTCCGGCTCGACCCATGCGGCGACGTCGACCGCGCCGAGTCCGGGACCGCCGAGCACGAAGCGCGCACCGTCCGGCGCGGGCAGCGGGCACGGTGCGTCGCCGTAGTTGAACGCGAACACGACGCGCCCGCGCCGGCGCAAGCGCACGCCGTCCGGCAGCGCGCGCACCGGCAGTCCGGCCTCGCGCGCGCAGCGGCCGATGATCGCGCGCAACAGCGGGCGATCGAAGCAGGCGGTCGCCATCGTCACCCGGCCGCGCCGCACGAGCGCGGGCACGCCGTCGTCGCATGCGGCGAGCACGTCGATACCGGCCGCCGATTCCGTATCGACGTGATCGCGCCATGTCAGCGCATGGCCGTCGACGCCGTCGAACATGACGCGCGGCGCGAGCGACGGCCGCAGCGACTCGACCTGCCCGATCCGCACCGGCAGCACGTCGCGCAGCTTGCCCGGTGCGAGGCCCGGCACGATCGCGAAGTCCGCGGTGCGGGACCCCGTGCGCGGCCCGAACAGCCAGTGTGCGTTCCCGCGCGCGGCCTGCGCGACGACGCGATCCGGCACGACCGGCAGCGTCGGCGCGACGACGAGCGCATAACGCGACACGTCGGCATCGGCCGCGACGATATCGACGTCGAGCCCCAGTTCGCGCAGCGCGCGATACCAGTCGAACGCGTGCTGTTGATAGTCGAAGTCGGCGCCGTGCGGCTGAATCCGGATCATCCAGTCGGCCGTGTAATCGAACAGCAGCGCGACGCGGGCCGGCTCGCGCGCGCCGGCGACGAGCGCGGGATCCAGCGCGGCCAGCTCGCGCGCGACGCGCGCCACTTCGTGGCCGCCCGGCGACAGCCGGTCGTCCGGTGCATTGAGCCCCGAGTGCAGCTGCTCCTGCGCATGCGGATACTGCCGCCAGCGGAAGTACGACACGAGCTCCGCGCCATGCGCGAACGCTTCCCACGTCCACAGCCGCACCGCGCCGGCGTGCGGCACCGGGTTGTACGGCCCCCAGTTGACGGGTCCCGCCTGTTGCTCCATCACCCACATCCGGCCGTTGCCGACACCGCGATACAGGTCGTGCGAGAACGCGGACACGTCGGGATGCCCGGTGCGGGCCCAGCGCCGCTTGTCGGCTTCGTCGAGCGGCAGCACTTCGGTGCGCGGCACCGGGTAGCTGTCCCACGCGGCAACGTCGAGGCCGCCGCGCGCGAACGCGTAGTGATCGAACTCGGTGAAAAAACCCATGAAGTTGTGCAGCACGTCGCGCCCCGGCGCGTGCGGACGGATCGCCTCGACCTGCGCCGCATGAAACCGCGCGACCTCGTCGGACTGATAGCGCCGGAAGTCGAGCAGGTGCGCGGGATTCGCATCGGTCGGCGTATGGCGCGGCAGTTCGATTTCGTCGAAACCGCGATATTCCATGCTCCAGAACACGTTGCCCCACGCGCGGTTCAGCGCGCCGATATCGCCGTAGCGCACCGCGAGCCACGCGCGAAAGCCGTCGCGCGCCGCACGCGTGTAGCTCGGCAGCGTGTTGTGACAGCCGAGCTCGTTGTCGGTCTGCCATGCGATCACCGCCGGATGCGCGCCGTAGCGCCGCGCCATTGCGTCCGCGATGCGCACGCAGTGCTCGCGATACACGGGGTTCGCGATGTCGTAATGGCGCCGCGAGCCGAATTGCCACACGGCGCCGTCCGCGCCGACCGGCAGGATGTCCGGATGGCGATCGACGAGCCACTTCGGCGGTGCGGCGGTCGGCGTGCCGAGCACGATCTTCAACTGCCAGCCGGCGAGCGTATCGATCGCTTCGTCGAGCCACGCCCAGTCGTAGCGGCCGGGCTCCGGCTCCATCCGGCTCCACGCGAATTCGGCGATCCGCACGCGGGTCAGGCCCAGTTCGGCCATCCGCCGCGCATCGCGGTCCCATTGTTCGCGCGGCCAGTGTTCGGGGTAGTAGCAAACGCCGAGGTGCATCGTGGATTCCTTGCAGAAGAAAGAGGATGGGACGGATCAGCCCTTGGTCGCGCCGAACGTGAGCCCGGCGACGAAGTGCTTCTGCATCGCGAAGAACATCAGCACCGACGGCAGCGCGGCGAGCACCGAGCCGGCCGACACGATGTTCCAGGCGGTCGTCCACTGCCCCTTGAGCGCGGCGACGCCGACGGTGATCGGCGCCGCGTCGTCGCCTTGCGTGAGGCATAGCGCCCAGAAGTAGTCGTTCCACACGAACGTGAACACGAGGATCGCGAGCGCGGCGAGTGCCGGCCGCACGAGCGGCAGCACGACGCGCCAGTAGATCGCCCACTCGGACGCGCCTTCGACGCGCGCGGCCTCGATCAGCTCGAACGGCAGCTCGCGGATGAAGTTGCGCAGGAACAGCGTGCAGAAGCCGGTCTGGAACGCGGTATGGAACAGCACGAGTGCCCACACGGTGTTGTAGAGGCCGACGCCGAGCATGATCTGCCGCACCGGGATCATCAGGATCTGGATCGGCACGAAATTGCCGGCGACGAACAGCCCGAGCAGCACGAGATTGCCGCGGAACCGGTAGTTCGCGAGCGCGTGCCCCGCGAGCGACGCGAGCAGGATCGACGCGGCCACCGACGGCACCGTGATCAGGATGCTGTTCGCGAAGTAATGCAGCATCGGTGTCTGCGTGAGCGCGGCGCCGTAGTTCTCGAGCAGCGCGAACTGCTTCGGCCAGTCCCAGTAACGACCGGCCATGATCTCGTCGGTCGAGCGGATCGACGTGACGAGCACCGCGAGCAGCGGCACGAGCCACAGCGCGAGCGCGCACGGCAGCGACAGCCGGTACAGCAGGCGGGCGGAACGTCCCCAGCGGGACACGGGCATCGGATACATGTTGGCGATCCTTACGATTCGACGCGCACCAGCTTGCGCAGTTGCCACACGATATAGACGAGCATGATCGCGAACAGCACGACCGCGATCGCGGCCGAATAGCCTTCGCGGTAGTACTTGATCGCCTGGTCGACCATGAAGTACGCGAGCACGGTCGAGCTGTCGAACGGGCCGCCGCCCGTCATCACCGAGATCAGGTCGAAGCTGCGCAGCGCGCCGATCACGGTCAGCACCACCGCCATGAAGGTCGCGGGCCGCAACTGCGGCAGGATCACGTGCCACAGCAGCGTGAAGCCGCGCGCGCCTTCCATCCGCGCCGCCTCGACGATCTCGCCATTGATGCCGGTGAGTCCGGTCAGGTAGAGGATCATGCAGAACGGAATCTGCGGCCACAGCGCGGCGACGATCACGCCATAGGTCGCGTAGCGCGGATCGCCGAGCACCGGGATCCCGTGCCCGACGATCAGCTTCAGCAGCCCGAACGTCGGGTCGTAGAACCACGAGAACACCAGGCCGACCACGACGCCCGGCAGCACGAACGGCGCGAAGAACAGCGACTTCACGAGCCGGATCCCGAACACGTTCTGGTTCAGGTACAGCGCAAGCGCGAGGCCGAGCGGCGGCGCGGCGAGGAACAGCGCGAGCCACAGCACGTTGTTCTTCAGCGCGACGTAGAACGTATCGGACTGCAGCAGCTCGCGATAATTGTCGAGCCCGGCATACGTCATCGGCGTCATCCCGTCCCAGTGATGGACGCTCAGCCAGATGCTGCTGACGATCGGATACAAGACGAACACGGTGAAGAGCGCGAATCCCGGCAGCACGAACAGCAGGGCCGCGCGGTTGCGCCGGCGCGCGAGCAACGCGCGCGCATGCCGCTGCTGGCCGGCTTCGCGGCGCACGGCGCTTTCGGACAGGCTGGTTGACATGAGGTGACCTTCGACGAAGCGGACGAAGCGGACAAAAAAGGGCGTGACGGTGGCTACGCAGCACCGGACCGGCGTGGCCGGCCCGGCCGCGGCGCGTTACTTACGGTAGATGCGCTTGCGGGTCTGCTCGAGGCGCTGCAGGATCGCATCGAGCTGCGCCGGGTCGGACAGGAACTGCTGCATCGCCTTCATCCCCTCGTCGGCCATTTCCTTCGTCATGTCGCGATCGTAGAACTGCGCAATGCCGCCGGGCGTCGTCGCGAGCGTGCGGAAACCGATCCTCGAGATCGGGTCCTGCGGCTCGGGCGCCTTGTTGTTCGACGGCAGCTGCCCCATCCCCTTCGCGAACTCGCCGTTGATCGCCGGTTGCCCCATGAACGCGAGCAGGCGACGCGCATCCGTCTTGTTGTGTGCCTTCGCCGGGACGATCATCACGTTGACCGGGCCGTCCTCCGCAAGCGGCACCGACGCGTCGATCACCGGGAAGCGGAAGAAGCTGATCGGGTTGCGCGTCGCGCTCAGCAGGCCCGCCGAATACCAGGTGCCCATCAGCGTCATCGCGGCCTGACCGTTGACGATCAGCGGGCTGAGCGAATCGACGTCGTACGACAGCGCGTTGTCGATGAAACACTTGTCGTCGATCAGCTTCTTCCAGGCCGCGTACACGGCCCGCACACGCGGGTCGGTATACGCGACGTCGCCGGCCATCAGCTTCTGGTGGAACGCGTAGCCGTTGATCCGCAGGTCCAAATAGTCGAACCACGCGGCCAGCGTCCACGCATCGCGCGCGGCCACCGCGATCGGCGCGATGCCGGCCGCCTTCAGCTTGCGGCACGCATCGAGAAACTGCGCCCAGTCCGCGGGCTCGCCATGAACGCCGGCCTTCTCGAACAGGTCCTTGCGGTAGAACAACCCATACGCGTCATAACCGAGCGGCAGGCTGTAGAGCTTGCCGCCATAGGTCGACGACTGCTTCACGGCCGCATACGTGTCGTTCCAGCCGTTCTTCTGCCAGTCCGCGCTCAGGTCCTCGATCAGCCCGCGCTTCGCGAAATACGCGAGCCGCTCGCCGTTGTTCCAGCTCAGCACATCGGGCGGATCCGTCGCGAGCCAGCCGGACATCTGCACCTTGTACGCCTCCTCGCCGACGTAGCTGACCTTCAGGTCGATGTCCGGATTCGCCTTGTGGAACTGGTCGAACACCGCTTGCCACGTCGCGCGCTGGTTGCCGCGCGCGGCGACGTTCACCTTGAGCGTGCCCGCGTCGGCCGTTCCCGCGGCGAACGCCGCGGCAGTCGTCAGGGCAAGCAGCAGTCGGCTCGCACGAAGTCTCATCGTTGTCTCCTGGTATGGATGTAATGGGTGCCGCGCCGCTATGCGAACGCCGCTTCGGCGTGGATGGCCGGCAATGCGATGCCGGCTTCGTCGAACAAGTGGCAGCACGATGGCGGCACGCGGAACGCATGACGCTCGCCGCGCCGCAGCGCGGCCTGGCCCGGCAGTTTCGCGAGCAGCGGCACGCCGCCGGGCTGGTCGAGATGCACGTACGCGGCTTCGCCGAGCTGCTCGACGAGCGCGACGTCGCGCACGATCGCCGGCCACTCCGCATCGCCGGACGCCGCGACCGTCAGATGCTCGGGACGAATCCCGAGCGTCACGCGCGCGCCGGTGCCGACGTGGCGCGGCAACGGGCGATCGCGCAACGTCAGCGTTTCGCCGGTCCCGTCCAGGCGCAGCCGGCAGCCGTGCGCATCGCCTGCTTCGACGACCGCCGGCAGGAAGTTCATCCGCGGCGAGCCGATGAAGCCCGCGACGAAGCGGTTGGCCGGCCGGTGATACAGCTCGAGCGGCGCACCGGCCTGCGCGATGCTGCCGAAGCGCGCGACGTCGTCGCCCGCGTGCAGCAGCACGATCCGGTCGGCCAGCGTCATCGCCTCGATCTGGTCGTGCGTCACGTACACGGAGCTCGACTGCGTAAAGCGTGCGTGCAGGCGGGCGATCTCGACGCGCGTCTGGCCGCGCAGCGTCGCATCCAGATTCGACAGCGGCTCGTCGAACAGGAACACGCGCGGCTCGCGCACGATCGCACGGCCGATCGCGACGCGCTGCCGCTGGCCGCCCGACAGCGCCTTCGGCTTGCGATCGAGCAGTGTCTCGAGCTGCAGCACGCGCGCGGCCTCGGTCACGCGGCGCCGGATCTCATCCTTCGGCGTGCCGGCGATGCGCAGGCCGAAACCGATGTTGTCGAACACGGTCATGTGCGGAAACAGCGCATAGCTCTGGAACACCATCGCGACACCGCGCTCGGCGGGCGGTGTGTCGTTCATGCGCGCGCCGCCGATCCGCAGTTCGCCTTCGGTCACGTCCTCGAGCCCGGCGATCATCCGCAACAGCGTGGATTTGCCGCAACCCGACGGGCCGAGAAACACGCAGAACTCGTGCGACGCGATCTCCAGGTTCACGTCGCGCAGCACCGGCGCATGGTCGCCGTAGCGCTTCGAGACGTCCTTCAATGTAATGGCGGTCATCGCGCTCTCCTCTCCTGGGTCAGGCGCTTCGGGTCGAAAAATTTAACCGCTTAAATTCCAGTGGCGCAGTTCGCCCGGTTCGCCTTACCATGTCGTCTCCTTCATCTGATGTGTCGAGAAATTAGCGTATCGCCTGTCCCTGTGCAACGTGTGGGACGCACTCCCAGAATATGAGCAGACATTCCCCCGCTTCACTTCCGTCGTGCAGCGTTGACCGACCGGCCGGAGGCCGCGCATGGTGACGCTCGCGCAAGTCGCACGGCGCGCGAACGTCACCGCGGCAACCGTCTCGAACGTGCTGCGCAATCCGCAGAAGGTGAAACCGGCGACCGTCGAACGCGTGATGGCGGCGATCCGCGAACTCGGCTATCGGCCGAACCTGACCGCGCGGGCGCTGGCCGAGGGCCGCACGTCGACGCTCGCGCTGATGCTGTCGAACATCACGAACCCGTTCTATCCGGAGTTCGTGCTCGCCGCCGAGCGCGAGGCGCGCAAGCGCGGCCATTACCTGCTGGTGTCCAATACCGACGACGATCCGGCGATCACGCGCAACTACCTCGAGCGGATCGCGGGGACGCTCGCGGCCGGCGCGATCGTGATGAACACCGATCTCGCCGAAGCCGAACTCGCCGACATCGCACGTCATGGCGCATCGATCGTGCTGTGCATGTGGGAGCACGTGCATGCGTCGCGCACGCTGCCGTGCGTGACCGTCGATTTCGCGGCGGCGGGCGCGATTGCGGCCGCGCACCTGTCCGGGCTGCGGCATCGCGCGTTCGGCGCGCTCGTCGGCAAGGGCTCGGGCGGCCCGCAGTCGGTGCGGCTGCGCGGCTTCGCCGACGAACTCGCGGCGCGCGGGCATCCGGCGGAGGCGCTGACGACCGTGTCGGCACACGACTCGATCGAAGGCGGCTACGAAGCGGCCGCCGCGCTGCTGCGCGCGAAGCCCGGCCTCACCGCGCTGTTCGCGACCAACGACCTGATGGCGATCGGCGCGATGCAGGCGGCCGCCGATCTCGGCCTGCGCGTGCCGGCCGATCTGTCGGTGGTCGGCATGACCGATATCCAGCTCGCCCATCAGTTCCGCCCCGCGCTGACGACGGTGCGGTTCCCGACGTCGCAGATCGCCGCGCGGGCGATCGCGCTGACGCTCGACATGATCGACGGGATCGAGCCGGCCGCGGCCGTGCATACGATCGGGGCGCCGGAACTCGTCGTGCGGGAATCGACGGGGGCGGCGCCGGGCTGACGCGCCGGCACGCCGCCGCCCCCCTCCCGCCCGGTTCCATCAGAACTTGTGACGGATCCCCGCATGCACCATCAACTGCTTCGACGTCGACGACAGATCGGCCGCCCCCGGGATAACCGCCTGATCGAGCGACGAGCCGGTCGCATCGCCCGCCACCCGCTGGTACGCGCCCATCAGGTAGACGTCGGTGCGCTTCGACAGGTTGTAGTCGGCCATCAGCCCGATCGAATGGATCTTCGGTTTCGCGCTCCCCGTGGTCGCGTCATAGCGCACGGTCGTATACACATACTGCGCGCCGACAAAGAACGCCGGCGTGAACTGGTACTTGCCGTTCACTTCGAAGTTCTGGTACTTGATCGCCGTAACCGTGCCGCCCGAAAGCGGCCCCGTGACGGGTTCGATCGTCTCGTCGCCGAACAGGTAGCCGACGTTCGCGGTCGGCCGCGTCACGTTGCTGTTCGTGTACGCGAACCCGATCGTCGCGGGCCCTGCCGTGTAGTTGATCCCGGCCCCGAAGATCCGCAACCGCGCGGATGCGAAGTTCGCATCCGCTCCGACCGACCCCGAGCCCGCGATCGCGCCGCCGGCGGTCGCGCCCGGGTTGTCCGCATTCAGGAACACCGCGCCGACGAGCAGGCCGCCCTGCTCGTACTGCGCGCCGACGCTCCACTGCCGGTTGTTCGCGAACCCGGTGTCGTTGCTGAAGCTGTACGTGCCGCCGAACGAGAAGCCGGCAAAATCCGGGCTCGCGTACTTGACCGTGTTGTTCACGCGGAACGTGTTGCCGGTGTTGTCGTTGTCGAGCGGATGCGAGAACGGATAGACGCCCCAGCTGCCGTTCGCGGTCGTCGGCGCGAGATAGTCGACGACCGAGTCATATTGCCGGCCGAGCGTCAGCGTGCCGAAGCGCGCACTGCCGAGCCCGACGTAAGCCTGCCGCCCGAACATGCGGCCGCCCTGCGCGAGCGTGCCGCTGTTCACGTTGAAACCGTTCTCGATCTGGAACAGCGCGCTGTAGCCGCCGCCGAGATCCTCGGTACCCTTCAGCCCCCAGCGGCTGCCCTGCGCGAAGCCGCTCGCCATCTGCCACGCAGCGTGGCCGCCGACGTTGTTCGTATAGTCGATGCCCGCATCGATCAGCCCGTACAGCGTGACGCTGCCTTGTGCGAAGGCCGGCGCCGCACAGAGTGCCGGCATCGCGACGAAAAACAATCTCCAGTTCATTCGTTTTCCTTATTGATATGATGATCCCTACCCGCTCGATACGGGTCGGTGCTGCTTACTTCGTGCCGTAGATGTCGAAGTCGAAGTACTTGCGGTTGATCCGCTGATACGTGCCGTTCGCGAGGATCGTCGCCAGCGCGCGGTTGAACGCGTCGCGCAGGTCGGTGTCCTGCTTGCGCAGCCCGAGGCCGTCGCCCTGCCCGAAATATTTCGCGTCGTCGATCGCCGCGCCGACGAACATGAAGTCCTTGCCCTGCGGCTTCTTCAGGAAGCCGTCGCTGGCCGCGATCGATGCCTGGAACGCCGCGTCGAGCCGCCCCGTCACGAGATCGGCATAGACCTGGTCCTGGTTCTGGTACGACTCGATCTGCACGCCGGCCGGCTGCCAGTTCGCGATCGCATAGTCGGCCTGCGCGGAGCCCTGCTCGACGCCGATCCGCTTGCCCTTCAGCGACGCAGCCGTCGGCAGCAGCGGCGAACCCTTGCGCGCGATCAGCCGCGCCGGCGCATTCGAGATCCGGTTCGTGAACGCGATCTGCTGCATCCGCTTCGGCGTGATCGTCATCGACGACGCGATCACGTCGAACTTGCGTGCGAGCAGCCCCGGAATCATCCCGTCGAAACTCGACTCGACCCACACGCAGCGCGCATGCAACTCCGCGCACAACGCGTTCGTGATGTCGATCCCGAAGCCGGTCAGCGAGCCGTCGGGCTGCTTGTATTCGAGCGGCGGGTACGTGGGATCGACCGCGAGGCGGATCTCCTTGCCCGTCCAGTCGCCGGCATGCGCGCCGGCTGCCACCGTCGTTGCCGTCAGCGCCACCGCGAGCGCCGCCATCCACTGTTTCATTGCCAGTCTCCTAGTTTCCATCGTTGAAGGTGAAGCGAATCCGTCCGCCCGCTTCACGCGAGGTAGCGCTCGGCGAGCGCGATCCAGTAGCTCGCGCCCGTCGCGAGGCACGCGTCGTTGAAGTCGTAGCCGGGGTTGTGCAGCCCGCAGCCGGCCGCGCCGTCGCCGTTGCCGATCGACAGGTAGCTGCCCGGGCACGCGTCGAGCATGAACGCGAAATCCTCGCTCGCCGCGATCGGCCGCAGATGCGAAATCAGTGCGTCGTCGCCGCCCCATTCGCGCGCCACGTCACGGGCGAACGCCGTTTCCGCCGCGCGATTGACGAGCACCGGATAGCCGTGGCGATAGTCGATCTCGGCCGTCGCGCCATAGCTGTCGGCCTGGCCGTGCACGATCGCGCGAATGCGCCGTTCGAGCAGCGCGCGCACGTCCGGCGACAGCGCACGCACGCTCAGTTCGAGATCCGCATGGGGCGGAATCACGTTCGATGCGGTGCCCGCGTGGATCGAGCCGGTCGTGACGATCGCCAGTTCCTGCGGATTCACGTTGCGTGACACGACCGTCTGCAGCGCCATCACGATCGACGCGCACACGACCACCGGATCGATCGTCGTATGCGGCGCGGCGCCATGGCCGCCGCGCCCGGTCACGCGCACGCGCACCTCGTCGGCCGACGCCATCGCCGGGCCGTCGCAGAAGCCGAGCACGCCGGCCGGCAGGCCCGGCACGTTATGCATCGCGAACACGGCATCGCACGGGAACCGGGTGAACAGCCCGTCGTCGAGCATCCGTTTCGCGCCGCCGAGCCCTTCCTCCGCCGGCTGGAAAATCAGGTTCAGCGTGCCGCTGAAGCGTCCGCGCTCGGCCAGGCAGCGGGCCGCCGCGAGCAGCATCGCCGTGTGGCCGTCGTGGCCGCACGCGTGCATCACGCCGTCGTGCCGACTCGCATGCGGCAGTCCGGTCGTCTCGCGGATCGGCAGTGCATCCATGTCCGCGCGCAGCCCGAGCCGCTTCCCGGCGCCGTGCATGAGCGTGCCGACCACGCCGGTGCCGCCGAGGCCGCGCGTGACCCGATAACCCCATGTTGTCAGGTAGTCGGCGACGAGCTCGCTCGTCGCGTGTTCCTCGAAACCGAGCTCCGGATGCGCGTGCAGCCGCCGGCGCAGCGCGATCATCTCCGTCTCGATGGCCGCCATTTCAGGCGGAATGCGTGTTCGATCCAACCCCGTTACTCCTCGATGCGTGCCGGTTGCCGATCGCCGGAACGGCAGATCGTGGCGAGATCGTAGGCAGCGAAAAAACCGGCGAACAGCCGCAGTTTCGTTATGATGACAACCTTTCGTTGTCAGGTATCGCACCCCTCGGCACCATGAGCACGATCAAGCTGCATCAACTGCAGGCGCTCGTCGCGAGCGCGGAGGCCGGGAGCATCCGCGGCGCGGCGCGCACGCTCGGCCTGTCGCAGGCGGCCGTCACGCGCGCGCTGCGCGAGCTGGAGGCCAGCGAGCGCCTGCCGCTGCTGGTGCGCGCGCCGGAAGGCATCGGCTTCACCGAATACGGGAAGACCCTGCTCACGCACGCGAAACTCGTGCTCAAGCAGCTCGAGCATGCGCAAAGCGATCTCGAACGGCTGCGCGGGCGCGTCGAGGGGCGGCTGAGCGTCGGCGTCACGCCGTGGCTGACGATGACGTTCCTCGCGGAAACCGTGCTGCAGTTTCGCGAACGGATGCCCGACGTGCGCCTCGAGCTCTACGAGGCGCTGATGGCCGTCGCGCAACCGCTGCTGCGCGACGGCAGCATGGATTTCGCGCTCGGCCACGTGCAGCCCGGTAGCGGCGCGCAGGAATTCGCATTCGAGCCGCTGCTGCGCTACGACACATCGGTCATGGTGCGCGCCGGGCATCCGCATGAGCGCGCGAAGTCGGTGCACGACCTGCTCGAATGCGACTGGGTGCTGAATTCGTCGGCCGACGGCCAGGCCGCGCTCGTCGACTATCTGTTCACGCGGCACGGCGCGCGGATCGACGAACGGCGCATCGTGCGCGCGCAGTCGGTCGCGATGCTGCAGACCATGCTCGAACAGGCCGGCATG
The DNA here is from genome assembly GCF_003853425.1 of Burkholderia sp. Bp9140. NCBI lineage: Bacteria > Pseudomonadati > Pseudomonadota > Betaproteobacteria > Burkholderiales > Burkholderiaceae > Burkholderia > Burkholderia sp. Bp9140. The sequence continues at coordinate 125,954 of NZ_QTPQ01000008.1, read as the reverse complement.
TGCACGTGGTGCCCGACGATCCTCGCGGCGGTGCCGCCGTTCGGCGAGCGGATGCGCGTGCTGTCGCTGCAGGAGACCTTCGAGCCGAGCGAACTTGGCATCGTCACGCGTCGCAGCAGCACGCTGAGCGATGCCGCGCGCTGCTTCATCGACTGCCTGCTGCACACGATCCGGCGGCATGCGCGGTCGGCACGCAAAGAGGATCTCGCGCTGTTCCGCACGCTTGCGCTGTTGATCTGACGGCGAACGGCGCCAGCGGGAACCGCGGCGGCGCCGCAACCGCGACTCATCCAGCCGGCTGACTGCGCTTTCCATTCCCGCTCGACGCCCGCCGTGTCGCCCCCCCGGGAATGATCTCGTATACCTCCGCGCCGCAATGTTCTATACTGCCCCCCAGTATCAGGAATCCACCTATCCCATGCCGCATTCCCCCGAAGAAAAGAAACGCGTCCTGACCCGCGTGCGCCGTGTTCGCGGGCAACTGAACGCGCTCGAGCAGGCGCTCGAGGAGGGAGCGGACTGTGGTCCGATACTTCAGCAACTGGCTGCCATCCGCGGCGCGATCAACGGCGTGATGGCCGGCGTGCTCGAAAGCCATTTGCGCGAGGAATTCACCCAGCTCGCGGACGCCCCGCGGCCCGCGTCCGGATCGATCGACGATATCGTGACCCTCGTTCGGTCCTACTTGCGCTGACCGATGCGGGATCGTCGACGTCCGATCCATTCGTTGATTTTTTTATCAGGATTGCCATGAAATCACGTGCCGCAGTTGCATTCGAGGCGGGTAAGCCGCTGCAGATCGTCGAAATCGACGTCGAACCGCCCCGCAAAGGCGAAGTGCTCGTCAAGATCACGCATACCGGCGTGTGTCACACCGACGCCTTCACGCTGTCGGGCGACGATCCGGAAGGCATCTTTCCCGCCGTGCTGGGCCATGAAGGCGCCGGCATCGTGGTGGAAGTCGGCGAAGGCGTGACGAGCGTCAAGCCCGGCGACCACGTCATTCCGCTGTACACCGCCGAATGCGGCGAGTGCCTGTTCTGCAAGAGCGGCAAGACCAATCTGTGCGTGTCGGTGCGCGCCACCCAGGGCAAGGGCGTGATGCCCGACGGCACCACGCGTTTCAGCTACAACGGCCAGCCGATCTACCACTACATGGGCTGCTCGACGTTCAGCGAATACACGGTCGTCGCCGAAGTGTCGCTCGCGAAGATCAACCCGCAGGCGAATCCGGAGCAGGTCTGCCTGCTGGGCTGCGGCGTCACGACCGGCCTGGGCGCGGTGAAGAACACGGCCAAGGTGCAGGAAGGCGACACCGTGGCCGTGTTCGGCCTCGGCGGCATCGGTCTCGCGGTGATCCAGGGCGCCAAGCTCGCGAAGGCCGGCCGCATCATCGCGATCGACACCAACCCCGGCAAGTTCGACCTCGCGCGCGTGTTCGGCGCCACCGATTGCGTCAACCCGAAAGATCACGCCAAGCCCATCCAGCAGGTGATCGTCGAAATGACCGGCTGGGGCGTCGACCACAGCTTCGAGTGCATCGGCAACGTCAACGTGATGCGCGCCGCGCTCGAATGCGCGCACCGCGGCTGGGGCCAGTCCGTCGTCATCGGTGTCGCGGGCGCCGGCCAGGAAATCTCGACGCGCCCGTTCCAGCTCGTCACCGGCCGCCGCTGGCTGGGCACGGCATTCGGCGGCGTCAAGGGCCGCTCCGAACTGCCGGGCATGGTCGAGGAAGCGATGGCCGGCACGATCCAGCTGGCACCGTTCGTCACGCACACGAAGCCGCTCACCGGCATCAACGAAGCGTTCGACCTGATGCACGAAGGCAAGTCCATCCGGACCGTCGTGCATTTCTGAAACACGCGCAAGGAGGCCATTGCGGCCGCCGCAACCGGTCTCCTCGCGCGATACCGCCGGCAAGCCGCGATGCTTGCCGGCGCGACGCATTCTCCGCCCCCTCCGCAATCGGACCGGCAACGGTCATCGTCACGCCATCTCCTGTCCGGCGCGCAATGCGGGTCCGCGGCTTCCGCGGCTGTGCCGCACGCCCTCGCGCCGCCAATCCGACGACGCGCGAGCGTCAATCCTGGCGACCGTCGGCGCGCGGCGACATCAGCACCGGCGCGTAATGCACCGTGTATGCCAAGAACGCGACGATCCAGCACGCACCCGACACATCGAGCCAGACCGCGTACGGCACGCCGGGAATGAGCGGCCCGAACACGCGGATCACGGCCGCACCGATCACCAGCCAGTAACACAGCTGCTCCCACGGGCCCGCGACGAGCATGCGCCCCGTGTGGCCGAGCGCCGTGCGCGTGATCATCGCGATGATCGCCCCGCCGATCGCGCCGACGGTCAACGCATGCACGGCGAGCGAATGCGCGACCACGCCGGCGCACGACAGCGCGAGCAGCACGAAGCCGGCCGGAATCCACAGACAGGACACGTGCAGGATCCACACGATCGGCCGCTTGCCGACGCGCCATGAATGCCATCCCGCGAGGCGCCATGCATGCAGCACGGCGGTGGCGAGCGCAGCGACGATCAGCAGCGTAGCGGGCGCACCGAGCGCGTCCGCGAACAGCGTCAGCGCGACGGCGGGGGCCGCGAGCGCGTCCACGATCCTGAACCGGCGAATCGTGAAGCCGGGAATCGCGTTCATCGTGAACATCGGCACAATGCGGCCGGTGATCACCGCGACGAAGAACACGACGAGCCCCGTCGCCGCGTACGCGGCACGCAGCGCGAGATCGGCCCGCCCCGTCATCACGCAGGCATGGAACAGCGCGTTCAACGCGCCGAACAGCAGCAGCGCGACCGGCAGGAACACGTTGTGCCGGTTCCTCGCCGAAATCAGCACGCGCAACAGCACGACGGCCGTCACCGGCAGGAACAGCGCGTCGACGACGGCCGCGAGCATCGCCGGCCCCGACCAGACGAGCACGCGCCCCGCCAGCCAAAGCAGCCACAGCGCGGCGAGCGCGGGGCCGCGCAACGTTTCGCGCGACGTCCAGGCCCGCGTGGCGGTCAGCAGGAAGCCGACGACGATCGCGGCGACGAAGCCGAAGATCATCTCGTGCACATGCCACATGAGCCCCGTCATCGCACCGCCGCGCCCGGCGGCGGGCACGCCGTGCCAGGCCGCGAGCCACACCGCGACGGCAAGGCTCGCGAACAGCGCGCCGGTCAGATAGAAGGGCCGCAGGCCAAGCTGCAGCAACGGCAGCGTATCGGGCGCCGACGGGGCCCGCATCGGTTCGCTGATTTTCATGTGCGCCTCCGGCAATCCAGGATGACGTCGTTCATCCTAGACCCGTGACGCCAGCGATGGGGCGTGCCCCTACGCGGCGCAGTGGCATCGTCCGCGTTCATGACATGCGTCAAGCCCGCGCTTCACGCATGTGCCAGACTTTCTACCTCGAGCCTGCGTTGCCGGTGCAACCGTCAGCACCGCACGCGCCGCATCCGGAGCGTGGCCGACGGCGATTCCCCGAACGCGCGCTTATAGTCGATCGCGAACCGCCCGAGGTGCGCGAAGCCCCATTTCAGCGCGATGTCCGTCACCGACGCGAGCCCCGGTGTCGCTTCGTCGAGCAGTTCGTCGCGCACATGTTGCAGCCGCAACTGGCGCACGAATGCCATCGGCGTGATGCCGTGCCGATTGCGGAATCCGGCGAACAGCGTGCTCGGGCTGACACCCGCGAGTTCGGCGAGCCGTTCGATCGTCAGCGGCTCGTCGAGATGCGCGCGGATGTATTCCTCGACGCGCCGCACATAGAACGGCGCGAGCGGTGCCGGCGCGGGCCGTGTGCCGTTGCGTGCGCTGTTCGGGTGGCCGTACAGCAACAGATTGAGCAGCGTCGATTCGAGTTGCTCGAACGCGAGCGGATGGCGCAGCGGATGCCCGTCCGTCGCGATCGCGTCGGCGAGCATCGGCAGCATTTGCGCGAGACACGCGCCCTGCTGCGACGACAGGCTGAATTCCGGCTCGAACTCCACCGGCACACGCCGGTGGTCGCCGAAATGCCGCTGCGCATGCCGCTCCATCACCTCGCGCTCGATGCGCAGGATCGCTTGCGGGCACGCCTCGCCCCACCGCATCCTGAGCGGCAGCGTCGGCGACAGCAGCGACGCGGTATCGGGCGACGACACGAAACGCGTCGCGCCGCATTCGATCTCGGCGTCGCCGCGCAGCGGAATCTGCAACAGGTAGAAGTGTTCGAGCGGCCCCGGTTCGATCGACACCTCGCCGCCGTAATCGAGCAGATTCAGCGACAGGTTGCCCCAGCGCGCATGGTGCATGCAGCTGTGCAGCGCACGCGAATCGCCGGTCAGCGTGAGCCGATGCGGCTTGAACACGTCTGCCACGCGCGCGCGCACCTCGTCGAGATCGTTCGACTGCAGCAGCAGCGTGTCGTGATTGAAACAGGCGGCGTCGCCCAGCCAGCCCGTTCCGGAAATTTGCCCCATCGAAGTTCTCCCGTCGTGCTCGATCGCACTTGCGCGGTGCACGCATTCCCGATCCCGGGATTCCCGTCGCACGATCCGGATAGCATCCGGCGTATCCGGACAGTCCGCGTCGTCACCCTACGCAAGCCCTGCGCACCTGACGCAAGAAGCGGACCGTTCGCGCATCGTAGAAAACTGCGCGGGACTTCCGCATCCGCACATACCCGCAGTGCACCGCGTTCCGGCCCCGGCGCGACGGGCCGATCCGCAGGTTTCCGGAATTCGCGGATACCGGCCGAAGAAAGCGGATAGAAGCGCGCGTTTCGTCCGCCAATACTGGATCCATGCAAGCCACGAACAGGATGGAGGGACCCATGCAAGGACAACATATCGAGATCCCGTCGCCGGACGGCGGGGCGTTTCGCGCATACCTGAGCACGCCGGCCGGCGGCACCGGGCCGGGCATCGTGCTGTGTCACGAAATCTTCGGCGCGAACGCGACGATGCGCGACGTGGCCGACTATTACGCCGAGGAAGGCTATACGGTGCTCGTGCCCGACCTGTTCTGGCGTCAGGCCCCCGGCATCGAACTCGGTTACACCGCGGCCGACTTCGAGCGCGCGATGGCGCTGTACCGCGAGTACGACGAAAACAAGGGCGTCGAGGACGTCGCCGCCGCACTGGCCGTGCTGACACAACGGCCGGAATGCACCGGCAAGGCCGGCGTGCTCGGCTACTGCCTCGGCGGCAAGCTCGCGTATCTCGCCGCGTGCCGGCTGCCGGACGTGGCCGCCGCCGTCAGCTATTACGGCGTGGGGATCGAGCAGGCGCTCGACGAGGCCGCTCATCTGCACGGCCGGCTCGTGCTGCAGATCGCCGCGCAGGACCGCTTCTGCCCGCCCGACGCGCAGCAGCGCATCGCCGCGGCGCTGGCGGGGCGCGACGGCGTCGAAGTGTACGTGTACCCGGGCGTCGATCATGCCTTCGCGCGCATCGGCGGCGATCATTTCGACAAGGCGGCCGCGGTCATGGCGCACCAGCGCGCGATCGCCGCGTTCCGCGCGGCGCTCGGCCCGCACTACGACCTGTCCACACTGTGGGAAGAACATCTGCGGCACGAATTCGACACGCGCAACGTCGACGCGACGATGGACACGATGGTCGCGCAACCTTACGTGAACCATATCCCGACGCTGACGGGCGGCGTCGGCTACGACGAGCTCAGGCGCTTCTACACGCATCACTTCGTGCATGCGAACCCGCCCGACACGACGATCACGCCGATCTCGCGCACGATCGGCGCGAGCCAGATCGTCGACGAACTGCTGTTCTGCTTCACGCATACGACCGAGATCGACTGGATGCTGCCCGGCGTCGCGCCGACCGGCAAGCGCGTCGAGATCCCGCTCGTCGCGATCGTCAAGTTCCGCGGCGACAAGCTGTATCACGAACACATCTATTGGGACCAGGCGAGCGTGCTCGTGCAGATCGGCCTGCTGGACGCGGCCGGGCTGCCCGTCGCCGGTATCGAAACGGCGCGCAAGCTGCTCGACGAAACCGTGCCGTCGAACGGGCTGATGCAGCGCTGGCACGACAGCGCGTGATTGCCGGCGGATACGCAGGTGACGCGTCGGACGCGCGTCGCCTTCATTCAATCATTCCAGGAGACACCCCATGACTGCCCTTGCTGGCAAAGTCGCGATCGTCACCGGCGGCGCCACGCTGATTGGCGCCGCCGTCGCGCAGGACCTGAGCCGCGCCGGCGCGTGCGTCGCGATCCTCGACCTCGACGCGGAAAACGGCGCGCGCGTCGCCGATACGCTCGGCGAACGCGGGATGTTCATCGCGACCGACATCACCGACGACCGCGCGATCGAACGCGCGGTGTCGGCCGTCGCCGAACGCTTCGGCTCGATCGACCTGCTGATCAACCTGGCGTGCAGCTACGTCGACAACGGCATCCAGGCCACGCGCCGCGACTGGCTCGCGGCGATGGACGTCAACGTCGTGTCGGCCGCGATGCTGGTCAAGGCCGTTCATCCGTACCTGACGCGGCGCGGCGGCGGCGCGATCGTGAACTTCAGTTCGATCTCCGCGCAGTGCGCGCAGACCGGCCGCTGGCTCTACCCGACCTCGAAGGCCGCGATGCGCCAGCTCACGCGCAGCATGGCGATGGATCTCGCCGCCGACCGGATTCGTGTCAACTCGGTGTCGCCGGGATGGACGTGGTCGCGCGTGATGGACGAGCTGACGCACGGCGACCGCGCGAAGACCGACCGCGTGGCCGCGCCGTTTCATCTGCTCGGCCGCGTCGGCGATCCGTCGGAAGTCGCGCAGGTCGTCACGTTCCTGTGCAGCGACGCGGCGAGCTTCGTGACAGGCGCCGACTACGCGGTGGACGGCGGCTATTCAGCGATGGGCCCCGAGCAGGCAGTGCCGGCGATTCCGCGACTGGCGGAATAACCCGCGCCGCTTCCTTCGTCCACGTCACGACTCACGTAATTCGTTCTACCAAGGATTTCATCATGAAACGCATCGCCATCGTCGGTGCCGGCCAGTCCGGCCTGCAACTCGCCTTCACGCTGCTCGACCAGGGCTATCACGTCACGCTCGCGACCAACCGCGACGCGGAACAGATCCGCGCCGGCAAGGTCATGTCGAGCCAGTGCATGTTCCATACCGCGCTGCAGATCGAGCGCGATCTCGGCCTGAACCACTGGGAAGAAGCGTGCCCGTCCGTCGAAGGCATCGGTATCGCGGTGCCGCATCCGGGCGGCAACGGCCGCAAGGCGATCGACTGGTCGTCGCGGCTGACCCGCTATGCGCAATCGGTCGACCAGCGCGTGAAAATGGCCGACTGGCTCGACGCGATCCGGCGCCGTGGCGCCGACGTGCGCATCTGCGACGTCGGCGTGCCCGAACTCGAGGACCTCGCGCGCACCCACGACCTCGTGCTGCTCGCGGCCGGCAAGGGCGACATCGTCAACCTGCTGGGCCGCGACGACGCGCGCAGCGCGTTCGAGCGCCCGCAACGCGCGCTGGCCCTCACCTACGTAAAAGGCATGACGCCGAGCCAGCCGTATTCGCGCGTGCGCTTCAACCTGCTGCCCGGCATCGGCGAATACTTCGTGTTCCCCGCGCTGACCACGACGGGCCCGTGCGAAATCATGGTGTTCGAAGGGATCCCCGGCGGCCCGCTCGACTGCTGGGCCGACGTGAAGACACCCGAGCAGCATCTCGACCGCAGCCTGTCGTTCCTGCAGCAGTATGTGCCGTGGGAGTTCGAACGCTGCCGCGACGTCGAGCTCACCGATCCGAACGGCACGCTGTCCGGGCGCTTCACGCCGACCGTGCGCAAGCCGTTCTTCCGCCTGCCGTCGGGCCGCACCGTGTTCGGCATGGCCGATGCGGTGGTCGTCAACGATCCGATCACCGGCCAGGGCTCGAACAATGCGGCGAAATGCGCGAAGGTGTACGGCGACGCGATCCTCGCGCGCGAAGCCGCGCCGTTCGACGAAGGCTGGATGCACGACACGTTCGAACGCTACTGGGCCTATGCGCAGCACGTCGTGCGCTGGACCAACTCGCTGCTCACCCCGCCGCCGCCGCACATTCTCGAACTGCTCGGCGCCGCCGGCCAGCGGCCGACGCTGGCCGCAACGATCGTCGACGGCTTCGACGACCCGCGCCAGTTCGCGCCGTGGTGGTTCGAGCCGTCGGCCTGCGCGGCGCTGATCCGCGAACACGCCGCACGTTCGGAGTAAGCGACATGGACACCACCGCTTCCTGCAGTCCGGCCCTTGACCCGCTGCAATTGCGCGCCGCATTCGGGCAGTTTCCGACCGGCGTCACCGTGATCACCACGCGCTCGCCGGACGGGCGCAAGGTCGGCCTCACCGCCAATTCGTTCTCGTCGCTGTCGCTCGACCCGCCGCTCGTGCTGTGGAGCCTGCGCAAGGTCGCACCGAGCCGCCCCGATTTCGTCGCGGCCACGCACTTCGCGATCAACATCCTCGCGCACGACCAGATCGAGCTGTCGCGCCGTTTCGCGACGCCGTGCGCCGACAAGTTCGACGGCGTGCCGCACGTGGACGCCGCTGCAGGCGGCGTGCCCTGCCTCGACGGCTCGAGCGCACGTTTCGTGTGCCGCAACGTCGGCCATTACGAAGGCGGCGACCACCTGCTGTTCATCGGTCAGATCGAGGCATTCGATACGAACGGCCATGCGCCGCTCGTGTTCCATGCAGGCCAGTATCGCGCGATCTCGGCACATCCCGATCTTTCTCGCACCATTTGATTAGTCATACATATAAATATTCAGGAGGTGGTGATGATGAAATGCGGCTCTCGCCTGCTTGCAATCGCGGGCCTCGTGTTCGCCGGCCTGACCGGACACGCGCCGGCCCATGCGACCGACCTGCCGTCGGTCAATCTCGGGATGACCAGTTTCCTCGACGGGATGCCGCCGGCAGGCTCCGGCTGGTACGGCACGCAGTATCTCGAGTACTACACGGCCGGCCGCATCAACGACAATGCCGGCAACAAGGTCGGGCTGCCGAAGCAGGACATCGACCTGTTCGCAGGGCTGAGCCAGCTCGTCTACCAGTCGCCGCTGACGTTCGGCGGCATGCATCCCGGGCTCGACGTGATCCTGCCGTGGGTGGCGGCCGTGCATGCGAACGACGGGATCGGCAACGTCGCGCTGAATTCCCGTGCCGGGTTCGGCGACCTGCTGGTCGGCCCGTTCATCCAGTTCGATCCGGTGATGGGCGCGCGGGGCCCGCGCTTCGCACAGCGGGTGGAATTCCAGTTCATCGCGCCGACAGGTGCATACGATCCGGCGCGCGCGATCAATCCGGGCAGCCATTTCTGGTCGTTCGATCCGTACTGGGCCGCGACGTTCTGGGTCACGCCGAAGTGGACCGTGTCATGGCGGCTGCACTATCTGTGGAATGCGACCAATCACGCGCCGGCGAGCGCGCTCGGGCCCGACGTGAGCTCGACGCAGGCCGGTCAGGCCGTGCACGCGAACTTCGCGACCGAGTATGAAGTGCGCCCCGGGTTGCGACTGGGACTGAACGGCTACTGGCTGCGGCAGACCACCGACATGAAGGCGAACGGGCAGGACGTTTCCGGCACGCGCGAAGCCGTGCTCGCGATCGGGCCGGGCGCGATGGTCAGCTTCTCGCCGCAGGATCACCTGATGTTCAACGCGTATTTCGAAGTCTATGCGCGCAACCGGCCGCAGGGCACGCGGATGGTGCTGCGGTACGTGCATCATTTTCAGTGACGCGCAATCCCGGCCGGCGACGCCGGCCGATCTCGCATCACGAACGAGAGACACGCGTTCGGCGCGCAGACGCGTGTCCGTTGGCTCTCGGAATGGCCGGCCCCGACGGCCGCGCACCGGCCAACGTGGCCGCGCGGATCATCGTGGGCGAACTCGGCAAGGCAGCGGACGCACCGGGCGAGGGGCGGTCGTGACACGCCGGTACGGCGAATCGCGCGCGGCCTATTTCGCCGCCTGCGCGGCCGGCGTGAAGCTGCACTTCGGATCGTTCTTGCCGCGCGCCGAACAGCATTCGAGCAGGTCGCTCACCGACTTCGCGTTGGCCGCATTCCATTCGTAGAGGCTCTTGTTGTTGTCGATCGGCATCCAGTGCGTCAGCGGATACCGGCTCGCGCGCGCGTTGCTGCCTTTCGGCGGCGGCAGCAGCCCGGCGGCGAGCGGCACGTAGATCTTGCAGCTGTTCTGGTCGCCGATCCGGTGACAGCCGATGCAGGTATTGCCGGGCGTGCTGATCGCATGCGATGTCCACGACGCGAAGTCGGCGCCGAGATTCACGTACTTGCCCCACGGATCGGTCGGCACCTTGTTCCATACCTGCCCGATCCACGGGCTGTACATGACCGGGCTCGCATCGTGACAGGATACGCAGCGCTTCGTCGCGGTCGCGGCCGGCTTCCACCAGAACTCGGCCGCGGACGGATGGCCGGGCGGCGGCGTCGTCTCGTTCGGCGGCGGCACGCGCGCTGCGTTCATGCCGGCCGTGCCGCCCTTCTCCGCATGGAACCAGCAGGTCTTGCCGTTGCCCGCATGGTGCAGCACGATGTCGACTTCGTCGTAGTACGGACTGCGGTTCGCGCGGATCTGCTTGCGACGGCAAAACGCCGAGATCTGCGTGTCGCCGTGGGACAGGTCGAGGATCTTCGAATACGGCGTGCACTGCCCGGACGTCGGCGCGTCATACGGCAGCAGCGCCGGGCGATCGCACGTCATGTGCGCCGCATAGCGCACGGGCACGCGGCCGTTGACGGTGATCGGCACATCGGTGCCGGCGTTGCAGTCGAACGCGGGAATCTCGCCGATTTCGTCGGTGCACTGCTGCGCATACGCATGCAGCGAAGTATCGCCGTCGTCCGCCGCGAGCGCGACCGGCGCAACCTGCACGGCCAGCAATATCGCCAGCGCGGCGACGCAGGTTCTCGTCGTCATGCCGCCCCCTTGGTGTAGCGCAGCGCCACCTTGCGAATGGCCTCGATGTACTTGACGTAGCCGGTGCACCGGCAGATGTTGCCGCCGACCCAGGTTTCGATCATCGCGTCCAGATCGCGCTCGTGCACCGGCTGCGCGCGCAGATGGTCGAGCATCGCGGTCGCGGCCATCAGGAAGCCCGACGCGCAGTAGCCGCACTGGAACGCGAACGATTCGAGAAAGCTCTGCTGCAGCGGCGACAGCGCACCGCCCTGCGCGAGCCCTTCGATCGTGTACACGTGCATGTCCGCCATCGCGCTGACCGGCGTCGAGCACGACAGTGTCTTTTCCATCGGCGCATCGGGCGCGTTGCGCACGCCGACCGTGCACGCGCGGCACACGCCGATGCCGCAGCACAGCTTCGTGCCCGTCAGGTCCCGCCGCTCGTGCAGGAAGTCGATGAGGTTCATGTCGCCGTCGGCGGCGTCTGCTTCGACGCGCTTGCCGTTGATGGTCATCCGGACCGGATTGCTCATTGCAGTGCCTCCCGAATCTTCTCCGGCGTCACGGGCGTCACCCGGAACCGCCGCCCCGTCGCCATCGCGAGCGCATTGAGCAGCGCCGGCGCGATCGGACACATCACCGCTTCCGCAATGCCGCGTGCATTCGCCGGATCGCCGGCCGGCGGCGGCAAGGCGATCAGTTCCTGCACGGGGATGTCCGGCAGCCGCGTGACCTCGTAGCGATCGAGATTCCATCGGCCGCCGCCCGGTCCGTCGGGCCCCAGCGGACAGGTTTCGGTCAGCACGTTGCCGATCCCCATCGCGACCGCGCCCTGCGACTGCCCTTCGACGAGTTCCGGCGACAACTGCCGGCCGACGCTCACGGCCGTCACCACGCGTTCGACCTTCACGCGCCCGGTCGCCGAATCGACGGCCACCGCGACGAGCGTCGCCGACGGCGCGTAGGTCGTGCGCCCATAGAGTGTCGTATTGACCGGTGGCGGCTGCAGCACGCGCTGCAGCGGCGCCAGGCGATACGGGTCGAGGCCGACCGCCACGTAGTCGTAGTCGATCTGCGCACTGCCGGACGCGAACGGATAGGTGCCCTTCCAGAAGTACCCGGCATAGCTCGCATGCACGGCCGCGACCGTCTGCAGGCCCAGCTTCCTGATCGTGCCGAGCAGCGCCGGCCACGCAATCGGCGCGAGGCCGTTCGCGACAAGCGCACGATCGACCCAGCGCACGTCCTCGGCCCGTACGGGCACGCCCCACCACGCACGCGCGGCCGGCAGCACGCTTTGCAGAAACAGCGCCTGCGCGGCGCCCTTCACCGCGTGGTACTGATGGAATGCGCCGAGGCACGCGCTCGACGAACCATAGTTGTAGCGCACCCACTTCGAATCGCTCGGCTTGGCCTTCGGGTTGAGCCCGAGCGCGTTGAACGGTCCGATCTCGCTCATCGCAATCGTTTGCGCGTTTTGCCCGAGAAACTCGGCCGGCGCGAGACCGAGCGTCGTGGCCGCGCCGTTGCCCATGTCGGTATACGGCGTGACCACGCGCAGGCTGCTGTCGGGCAGGATCTGCACCATCCCGAACATCCCGTCGCCGGAGGTGCCGTACGCCTCGTTCGCCATCGCGAGACCGACGCCGTAGCGGAGGTTGCGTGCGTTGCGCTCGGCGCGCGCCTGCTCGCGCTCGAGCCATAGCGGATGACGCTCGAGCCGGTCGAGCAGCGCGTCGAGCTGCAGGTCGAACAGGATCGGTGCACCCGTGATCGCGCGTCCCTTGCCGGGACCGGGCGCCTTGCCGAGCAGATTGGCGCGCCGGATCTCGAACGGCGAGAGGCCGAGCTGGCGCGCGGCCTCGTCCATCAGCGTCTCGATCGCCATGAACGCCTGCGGCCCGCCGAAGCCGCGCTGCGACCCACCGAAGACTTCCCGCGTGTAGGTCGATGCGGCCTGCGCGCGTGCGCGCGGGATCTCGTAGCAGCTCATCGCGCTCAATGCGGCAAGCTGCGCAACGTACGGCGACAGGTTCTTCTTCCCGCCGCCATTCATCAGGAAATCGCAGGTGATCGCTTCGAGCTTGCCGCGACGGTCGAACCACAGCGATTCGGAAAACTGCGTCTCGCAGCGTTTCAGGCCGACCTGGAATTGTTCGTAGCGCGACTGCTGCCAGCGCAGCGCACCCTTCGCGAACGGTGCCGCCAGCGCCAGATACAGCGGGAAATAGGACTTGTCGCGTCCGCCGAAGCCGCCGCCCGGATAGCACGCGATCACATGCGCCGCCTTGACCGCGACGTCGCTGCCGTCGAACAGCGCGCACGCGCCGGTCGCATCGTCGTTCGCCGACTGCGTGCCGAGCACGAGGCTGATTGTCGCGGCCGACGCGTCGTACCATGCGAGTCCCGCCTCGGGCTCCATGAACATCGGGTCCATCGCCGGCGTCTCGAAGCCGTCGTCGCCGGTCGCCCGAACGCCGATCCACGTGCCGGCGGCCACATTGCGGGCAATCGTCGCGTCGATGTTGGCGACCGCCGCCTCGCGTTCCTCCAGGTACTTCGCGGTCGGCTTGCCGTTGCTGTCGGTCTGGTAGTTGTCGACGTAGCTGAACCGTCGTTCGTCGTCGCGCACGTAGAGGGTCACGGGCGCATACGGCACGACCGGTGCGGCCTGGCCCGGGCCGACCGGCGCGCCGTAGCGGATCACGCCGCGATTGAAGTCGAGCAGTTTCTTCGCGCGGCGATAGACGTCGAAGTTCTCGAAGATCAGCAGCGCGGCCGGTTGCCCGTAGCAGTCCGCCGGATAGCCGGCCCGCGCGAGCCAGTAGATGTCCTGGTTCGCGATCGGATCGGGTTCCGGTGCCAGCGGAATCCGGCGCGCGCTCAGCAATGCGTTGTCGACGACGGCGATGGGTCGCAGTTCCGGCGGCAGCACGCCGAGGTCGTAGCCTTGGTACACGGCGTCGACGCGGTCGCAGCGCAGCGCATAGAGCCAGTTTTCCTGCTGCGGCCAGCCGACGAAGTCGCGGGACTTGAAGTCGCGCGCGTAAATCTTCTGGCCCGTTACCTTCGGCATGCCGTCGATGCGCCAGCGCGCCTTGCCGGGCACGGGCGCCCAGTTCGGACCGTTCGCATCGGCCTGCGTCTCGCCGGCGGCGAGCACGACGGCCGGCAAATGGGTGACCGAAACGGCGACGACGGCGCCGCTACCCGCGAGCTTCAGAAACGTCCGGCGTGTCACAGGCACATGGATGGCCATGCTGCGTCCCTCGTTCGAATTGTTATGTCGGTCCGTCGACTGCGCGACGCGCGTCGCCACGCCGGCCGCATGCGGGCCTGGGCGCGCGGGCGCCGATGCGCAGGGTATCGGTGAGAAAGCGGCGTTCAGGGCGCGCCTGGGGGCGCGCCGGCTGTCAGGAATCGGGAGGTAGGGGATGCGCAACGATGCCCGGCGGCTTCGCGGGTTCGCTCCACACGGGTGTGTGCCGGCTCGATGAAGCGTCAGGCCGCGTGCGTCGCGCAGTATGTTCGGTCATGATTCCCCCGGCCTTGATCGTGGATGACTGGCCTGTTTTCCGTATCGTCGGGCAGTCGCTTGATTTTCGGGTGTTGTGTTCGATCTATCCGGGATGCAGGTCAATCGTCCCGTTCGCACCGTCATTCAAGCCTGATTTTGAATAATCCTAGGAATTCGAACCGGGGATTTCAAGGGGAATTTCGGGCAGCATGCGCCGTGCGGACCGATCGCTTCGGATCGGCTTTCAGTCCGGCCGGCGCGCGGCCGCGGCTGCGTTCGAGGTCAGCCGTAGGGGGCCACCCGCGCGGGCAGTGGACTACGGCTGTATCCAGGGTCGACCATGGGTCCGGGTTGCGTTGACGCCGCTATGATCGACCTGTCTCGCGACGCAGCCCGGGGGGGAGAAGGAGCCTCCCATGAAGACGGTGAGCGTGCCGGTCGACGGGTGATGCCGTGCCGGCACGCAAATCCGTTTCGCGCGGCGTTCCGCGCCGCGCTCAGTGCCCGACGCCAGTGAAGGTCGGCAGCAGCACGCGATACACGTGAATCATGGCCGGCCCCAGCAACACGCACATCAGCGCCGGGAAGATGCAGAAGATCAGCGGGAACAGCAGCTTCAGCGCAATCTTCGCGGCGCGCTCCTCGGCCCGCATCCGCCGCCGCGTGCGCAGCATGTCCGAGAGCACGCGCAGCGATTCGGCGATGCTCGTGCCGAAGCGATCGGCCTGGATCAGCATCGCGCAGAACGATTCGATGTCCTCGACGCCGGTCCGCAGTGCGAAATTGCGCAGCGCGGTTTCCTTCGTGAACCCGGAACGCATCTCGAGCAGCAGCAAGTCGAGCTCGCCCGCGACCACTTCGCTGCGAAAGCGCAGTTCCTCGCTCACCCTCATCAGCGCCGCATCGAGCCCGAGCCCTGCCTCGACGCATACGGTCAGCAAGTCCAGCGCATCCGGGAAGTCCTCGAAGATCACCCGCTGACGCGTCGCGATCCGCCTCGAGAGGATCACGTTCGGCACGTAGTAACCGAGCCCGGCAAGCGCGACGAGGATGATCGACAGCAGCATGCGTTGATCCGCGAGCCGGGTCGTGGCGAGCGCCAGCAGCGCAGCGCCCGGCAGCGCGAGCGCGAGCACCGTCTTCGCCGCGAAGTAAAGCGCGCCCGCGTTCGGATCGCGCCAGCCGGCATTCATCAGCCGGATCCGCAGCGGCGAATTCTCCCAGCCCTCCTGCGGCAGCGACAGCCGGGAAATCGGTTGCGACAGCTCGACGAGTTTCGCGACCCAGCGCGATGTTTGCCCGCCGCCGTCGTCCGCGCCGGCGCCGACGCCCACACTTGCCCCGCTCGCCTGCTGGATTCGGCGCTCCATGTTGCGCGGCGCAAACAGCAGCAACGCAACCAGCACGCCGCCGGCGACGAAAATGAACAAGCCGGCCAGCATCACGGTATGTATTACGCTCAGGTTTTGCATGACAGCCTCGAATCGGTTCGTGAAGCCTGAGACACGCGTCAGACGCGAATCCGGATGATGCGGCGAATCCACAGCAGGCCGAATGCCATCGACCCGAGCATCACGCCAACCATCTTGATGCCGGCCGGATCCTGCCAGAGCACCGACAGAAACTCCCGGTTCAACACCGCCATCATGCCCGCGGTGCCGAACGGCAGCAGCCCGAGGATCCAGGCCGACAGCCGCCCTTCCGCCGACAGCACGCGGACCTTGTCGAACAGCTTGAAGCGCTCGCGAACCAGCGCTGCGATGCTGTCGAGCAGTTCGGCCAGGTTGCCGCCGGTCTCGCGCTGGATCAGCACCGCGATCACGAAGTAGCGCAGGTCGTGGGCCGGCACGCGCGTCGCGAGGTTCACCAGCGCATCGTGCAGCGATACGCCGTAATTGATCTCGTCGAACGTGATCCGGAATTCGCCTCCCATCGGATCGGGAAACTCCTCGCCGACCATCCCGAGCGCGCTCGTAAACGAGTGGCCGGAGCGTAGCGCGCGCGCGATCATGTCGCAGACGTCCGGCAGTTGGCGCTCGAGCTTGAGCATCCGCCGGTTGCGGTGCCGCATCACGTACATTGTCGGCAGGCACGCGGTCACGAGCGCAATCGGCACCACGGCGATCAGCGGCAACGCGGTGACGATCAGGCCCAGCGTCGCGACCACCGGAAATGCGGCGCTGAGCACGGCCAGTTTCGCAACTGTCCAGTCGAGCCCCGATTGCTGCAGCAGCAGGTCCAGCGACTGCACGCGCGGCACGCGCAGCAACAGCCGGTCGAACGGTTTCGACTCGTCGAGCATCCGCTTCTTGAGAATCGACAGCCGCTCCTGCTGCACGCTGCCGCCGGCCGACATCGCGCGCAGGCGCGACTCGATCCGGCGCGCCGCGGCACCGTGGCGCGTGTTCCACCATTGATAGACGCCTTCGATCGCGAGCACGACCGCGACGAAGGTGAGAATCACAAAACCGTAAAAGATCGAGTCCATGAGACCCTCCCCGGATTCAGACGACCGCGCGTCGTCACTTCGTCTCGTAGCGCTGCGCCGGGTCGTACAGCGAATCCGGCAGGTTGATGCCGAACGCCTGCAGCCGATCGGCGAACTTCGGCCGCACGCCGGTCGCGCAGAAGTGTCCGCGCACCGTGCCGTCGCGATCCATGCCGGTGCGCTTGAAGGTGAAGATCTCCTGCATGTTGATGATGTCGCCTTCCATCCCGGTCAGCTCCTGGATGCTGACGATCTTGCGCTTGCCGTCGGTGAGCCGCGTCGCCTGGACCACCACCGAGATCGCCGACGCGATCTGCTGGCGCATCGTCTTCGGCGGCAGCGTCAGGCCGCCGACGCTGATCATGTTCTCGAGCCGCGTGAGCGCATCGCGCGGCGTGTTCGCGTGGATCGTCGCGAGCGAGCCTTCGTGGCCGGTGTTCATCGCATTGAGCATGTCGAGCGCTTCCGCGCCGCGCACTTCGCCGAGAATGATCCGGTCCGGCCGCATCCGCAGCGCGTTGCGCACGAGCGTGCGTTGCGTGATCTCGCCCTTGCCCTCGATGTTCGGCGGCCGCGTTTCGAGCCGCAGCACGTGCGGTTGCTGCAGTTGCAGTTCGGCCGCGTCCTCGATCGTCACGATCCGCTCCGTTCTCGGAATGAAGCCCGACAGGATGTTGAGCAGCGTCGTCTTGCCGCTGCCGGTGCCACCCGACACGAGCACGTTCACTTTCGCCTGGGCCAGCGCATCGAGCAATTCCGCCATCGGCGGCGTGAGACTCTGGTAACTCACGAGGTCGTCCATCTTCAGCGGGTTCACCGCGAAGCGCCGGATCGACATCAGCGGCCCGTCGATCGCCGACGGCGGAATGATCGCGTTCACACGCGAGCCGTCCGGCAGACGCGCGTCGACCATCGGCGTCGATTCGTCGATGCGGCGCCCGACGCGCGACACGATCTTCTCGATCACCTTCATCAGGTGCGCGTCGTCGTAGAACGTCACGTCGGTCAGTTCGAGCTGACCGCTGCGCTCGACATAAACCTGCCGATAGGTATTCACGAGGATGTCGGAAATGCCGGGGTCGCGCAGCAGCGCCTCCAGCGGGCCGAAACCGAACATTTCGTCGTACACGTCGATCGCGAGCTGGCGCCGCTCGATGTCGTTCGCGGGCAGGCGCCCCTCGTCGAGAATGCGCGAGATCAGCGCCGCGATTTCCTGCCGGACCTGTTCCTGCGGCAGGCGTGACAGACGCTCCAGCTCGACGCGTTCGAGCACCGCCAGGTGAATTTCACGGCGCAGCTTCTGGTATGCGTTGCGTACCGACGAATGCGTCGCACCTGCCGGTTCGGTGCCCGCCGCCTGCGGCTGCGTCCGGTACAAGGACATCTGTTCGCGCAATGACATGATGGTTTCCCCGAAAGATTCACATGGACTTGAGCTTCGGCGTGGCCTTGCGGCCGAACAGCCGGGACATCAACGGTTCGCTGCTGGACGTGCCGCGCTTCGTGCGCACGTCCCCTTCGACGATCTGCTTCGCGCAGGCCTGCAACGCACGCGTCACCGCGGCGCCGCGTGCGACGCGCGAGGCCGGATGCCCCTGGTCGAGCGCTTCGCGCACGGTGTCGACGTCGTCCGGTATCGTGCTGCTGGCGTGCAGGCCGAGCACTTCCTCGAGCGCGGCGCGGGACCGTTCGCTCGCGCGCGTCATTCGATTCACCACCAGCCGCAACTGGTCGGTCGGGTAGCCGAGCGACACGAGAATCTCCAGCAGCCGGCGGCCCGCGCGCACGTGCGGCATCGCGGGCTGCAGCACGAGCTGGATCTGGTCGCTGCGATCCAGCGCGATCATCGACAGCGGATTGATGCTGACGCCGATGTCGAAGATCACGAAGTCGTAGCGCGGCGCCGCGACGCCGAGGATCCATTCGAGCGCGTCCTCGCGCATCTCGGCGGCCTTGACCGGGTCGCCCGCGCCCGCGAGCACGTGGAACGTCGGCGTCACGTGCGCGACGCTCGCGTCGAGAAACGCGCCGTCGAGCCGTTCGATCTGCGTGCACAGCTGCGGCAGCGTCGACGGCGGCGTCTCGTCGCTGACGAGGAACGCGGCATCCGCGAACTGCTGGTTGAGATCGACCAGCAGCACGCGGCGCTTGAAGCCTTCGGCGATCTCGTACGCGACGTTGCTCGCGACGAAGCTCGTGCCTGCGCCCCCCTTGCACGACATGAACGACACGAAGCGCGTATCGTCGCTGTCGCGCCGCGTGCTTTGCGCGGCGGCGCGTTCGAGCGCACGGGCGAGCGCCGCGGGGTCGATCGGCCACTGCAGCACGTCGCGCGCGCCGGCGCGCATCGCGTCCAGCAGCACGTGCGGCGCCGCATCCGCGGTCACCAGGATGCCGGTCAGGCCCGGGTGCAGCCGGCAAATCCGCTCGATCGCCGACAGCTCGGCCCCATCGGTCGTCGCGCCGTCGATCAGCAGGATGTCGAATGAATCGAGCCCGTCGGTGCGATGCTCGATCTGGGACGGCCGTCCATGCGCGCGCGTCACGCGATAGTGTCCGCTGTCGGTGACCAGGCGCGCGATCTGCGTGAGCCGGGCGGTATCTTCGGCAGCTACGAGGATATTGATCATGGCTGTGCCTCGTCGGTTCGATTATTGACAGGCGGTGCCGCCCGTCGATGAATTCAGGCTTTCCCGCGACAACGTCGTGGTGAATGGCGGCATCGTGATCGCGACATTCGCGATCGGAATCATCGTCCTGACCGTCACGTTGGTGATGCTGACCGTCACGAACGAGCAGGAGCTCACGTCGCAGCCCGATGGCGTGTAGGCCACCGACACGTTCGCGTTCGACAGGATCGGCAGCATCGACTTCACGCGCTTCACGACGCCGGCGGCGTTCACGTCGCAGACGATCGCCGTGCGTGCGCCGAGCCGGATGGCTTCGGTCGCGGTGTTCCAGTAAAACAGCACGCGCCCGAACTCGAAGATGCCGATCAGCAGCATGATCAGGATCGACGCGATCAGCGCGAACTCGACGATCGTCGCGCCACGTTGGACGCGGCGGCGCGACAGCGGAAAGGGGCGCGCGTTCATGACACTTGCCTCATCACGGTGATGATGTTGCCGAAGGTGATCGAGGACAGCCCCGGGTAGGCCGGAATCGGCTGGTACTGGTAGCCCTTCACCTTCACCTCGACGACGTTGATGCTGCCGGTCGCCGTGCCGCTTGCCGCGTTGTTGGTCGAGTCGTACGTCGGCAGGTTCGCGAACTGCGGCGGGTCGGACGCGTCGGCGCAATCGGTCGAATGCGCGGCGTCGCAGACGATCACCATCGACGTCGTGAGCCCCGGCACCAGTTCGGTGCCGGCGGAGCCGCACGTGGTGCTGCCGTACACGACGAGGCACTGCGCCTGCGCGAGCGGATACGCGCTGTCGGTCGGCAGAAAGACCGACAGGTAGCGCGCCGCGTTGCGCGTCGCCTTGGTGATGGTCTCGTACTGGTAGATCGCGCGGCCGAACTCGGCCACGCCGGTCGCGAGCACGATCATCGGCATCAGCACGAGCGCGAACTCGACCGCGGCGACACCGCGCATGCGTGACCGGCGAATCGGGAGCCTTTTCATGATCGCGTCTCCTCTATTGAACGAGCATCGGGACCTTGATGCCGGCCGAACTGCCGCTGCCCGGCAAGCCGTGCGTCGCGCAGGGCGTCGTGCCCGACGCTGTCGAGCCGAGGTATTCGAGGTGCGCCGTGACCGCGCCGCTTCCCGAGCTGAACGGCAACGGATCGAGCATCAATACACAGTCCCACTGCGTGACGTGCAGCTTGCTGCTTGCCCCGCTCAGCGTCGAGCAGTCGCCCTCGGGGGCCAGCGCGAGCCGGCGGTCGCCGCCGAACGTCTGGTAGTTGCTTGCCGTCGCCGTCCCGTTGGTCGAGATGCCGCTGCCGGTGGGCGGCGCGCCGTCGCCCTGATAGGACTTGAAGCTCGCGCGATCGAGCACGAACTGCGCGTATGCGTCGCCGACGATGCCCGCGGTTCCCGGCGGCCCGTAGTTGGGGCCGACATACGCGTAGCCGGTGAAGTCGGGCTGGCCGCTCGAGCCGTTGGCGCCGTTCGTGTAGATGCCGAAGCGGGTATTCCAGGCACGCAGTGCCGCGGACTTCAGGCCCGTCGAACCGAGGTCGGGCGGCGACGTGATGTTGCAGCTATTGCCGGACAGTTCGCTGGCGATGGTCGTCTCGCTCGTCGAACCGTCGAGCGCCGCCCAGCCGAAGTTGCCGGGTCCGTATGTCGACGACGAGCCGGACGGCGACGAGATCCAGTCGCCGACCTTGTACGGCGCGGCGGCCGACGCACGGCACACGAATACCGGGATCGCACAGGTGGTCTGCCCGGAGCCGACCGTCGCGATCGCGCTCGCCGCGACCTGCGCCGCGTTCGCGACCTGCACGCCCGGGATCGTGTTGAGTATCTCGATGAACCAGTGCGCGATGTTGCTCAACTCCGCCGTGCACTTCACGTACTTGATGTTCGCCGGCGTGGCGACCGCCGTCTTCGTCAGGAACGGATTGGTCAGCGAATCGCTGAACGTGACGTTCGAATCCGTCTGCATCAGTACCGCGTTCTGCTGAAAGAACGCGAAATTCGAGTGGCCGGCGGCGATGCCATCCGCTTCCGCGACCTGCAGGCTGATGGCCGACGTAAGGTCGCGCGCAGCGGACAGCGCGCACGCATCGGCGCTGTTCTGCAGTTCGCTGCGCGTGACGTACAGCTTGCCGAGGTCCAGCGCGAGACCGACGAATCCGATCATCACCGCCAGTGCGAGACCGACGATGATCGCGACGGCGCCTTGCTGACGACGGAGACTGCGACGCGTGAGTTTCGGATGACGAGCTGCGCTGGACATGGCGTTCTCCCTGAGCATGCCTGTGTTATTGCCCCGACGACTTGCCGATCCCGATCACGAATGCATTGGCTTTCGGCTCGGGCTGCTTGAACGACTTGTCGTAGTTGTCGAGCGCGTTCGCGGCGGCACTGCCGTCGACCCCCGGGCGCGATGCCGCGTGTTCGGCGGCATGCGGATCGATGATCTGGGCTTGCATGACGGCGCGGACCGAGTCGCCGAAGCGGCTGTCCCACACCGGGGTCGACGACATGCAGCCGGCGAGCGCGAACGCGAGCGGGACTGCGAGCGCCGCGCGGCGCGCGAATACGAGGTAGGCGGATTTCATGAGCTTCCCCTTGGATGGCTTCAACGATCGGTGGACGCGGGTTCCGCATTCGCCCGCGCGATCTGCGCATGGGCGGCGGCCTGCAAGCTGTGCTTCGAACGCGGCTCGGGTTTTGCCGGCGTGGCGGAACCAGCGGCCGCGAGACGCGCGGCAGCCGCTTCGATGCGCGCGATCCGCGCCGCACTGGCCGCATCGGCCTGCGGTTGCTGTTGCGGCTGCGGCTGCGGCTGCGGCTGCGGCTGCGCGGCAGGCGCCGCCTCGACGCTCACCGCCCCTGCCGCGTCGGCCGCCGCAGCCGCGGCCTTCTCCGGCTGTGCCGGCACCGGCGCCGGTGCATCGGCAGGCTGCGGCGCACGCGGCGCGGGCAGTGCGGCGGCCGGTACGGCCGGCGCAGCCGATTGCGGTGCGGGAGCCGGTGCCGGAGCCGGCGTCTGCGGTGCATCCATCGCGCCGTTCGCCGGTTGCGCGCCCGTCTTGCGGACACCCTTGCGGCCTTCCATGTTGCCGGTCGCATACACGTCGATTTCGTGCGGCTTCGAGAAGCTGTCGGTCGGCAGCGGCACGTCGGCGGTCTGCAGCGGCCTCACCAGGTGCGGCGTGATCACGAAGATCAGCTCGGTGCGGTCCTGCTGGAACGACGTGCTGCGGAACAGCGCGCCGAGCACCGGCACCTCGCCGACGCCGGGGATCGCCTTCAGCGCGCCGCTCGCGTTGTCCTTGATCAGCCCGCCGATCGCGAACGATTCGCCGTCGCTCATCTGGACCGTCGTGGACGCGCGCCGCGTCGTGATCAGCGGCAGGATCGACGTGCCGCCGATATTGGTCGCGCTGAGCGTGACGCCCGTCTGCGACAGTTCCGACACTTCCGGCGCGACCTTCAGGCTGATCCGGCCGTTCCCGAGCACGGTCGGCGTGAACTTCAGCGCGACACCGAACTCCTCTTCCTGCAGCGTGATCGACGATGTGCCGTTGCCGCTGCTCTGCGGGATCGGGATGAAGATCTTGCCGCCGGCGAGGAAGGTCGCTTCCTGGCCGCTGATCGTCACGAGATTCGGCTCCGCGAGGATCTTGACGAGGTTGTCGGTGTTCTGCGCATCGGCCGCGATGCTGAACGGCTTGTTGTTCGCCTTGTTGAAGATCGCGCCGCTTGCGACGCCCGCGAGCAGGTTGCTGACGAGCGCGCCGCTCCACGAGCCGAAACCGCCCTGGATGTTGAACGCGCTGCCCATCTGGTTGATCAGCGTCTTCGAGACTTCGGCGACCTTCACCTCGAGCATCACCTGCTGCGGCGACGTGACGGCCAGCATGTTCAGCACGCCGCCGCCCTTGCCGCCGCCGTCACTGGCGCTATCGCTGTACGCACGGGCGATCTGCACGGCCTGCTGCGCGGCCTGCGAGTTCGACACGTTGCCTGCCAGCACGATCGTGCCGGCGGCGGTCGACACGTGAATGTCGCGCTCGTTCGGCATCAGTTGCATCAGCGACGCCTGCAGGCCGCCGGCGTCGGCGCCGACCGCCACGTCGATCACGCGGCATGCGCCGCTTTTGCCCTGCACGATCATGTTGGTCGTGCCGACGGTCAACCCGAGGATGTACAGCGTCTGCGGCGACACCATCGTCGCCTGCGCGACGGCCGGGTTGCCGATGGTCCGGTTGCGGACGGGCTCCGGCATCGGCACCAGCAGCGACTTGCCGAGCGGCACGCTGACGCTGGTCGACTCGCGTATCACGCCCACGCAGTTCGGCCCGCGCAGCGGCCCCGCCGACGCGGCAGGCGCGGCCGCCGGTGCCGGCGCCATGCTGATCGTCATCTGCATCGGTCCCTTGGCGACGGCAGCCGGCGCGGCGGCACCGCCCTTCATCAGCGCGGCCGATTCGGCGCCTTCCTGGGCCAGTGCGCTGTACACGGTCAGCGTTCCCATACAGAGGATCGCGACCATCATCGTGCCCCGTGCGATGCGCGTGCGCACCGGGCCGGTACCTGAATATTGCGGATTGATCTTCATTTCGTCTGATCCCCCGAGTGACCGGCGAGATGCCGGTTGTCGACTTTCAAGGCCGCCGTGCCCTGACGGCGGCCGATCTGGTGAATCTGTTTATCTGGATGTGTGTTCTATGTTTCAGAAACATTCGACGCTGCCCCGCACCCCGGTCAGCACGCCGACACAATCGCGGCGCGCTTCCGGTGCCGCGTGCGAAGCGACGTGCACGCGCACGGTCTTCACGCGCACGGGTGCGGGTGCCGGCGTGTCGGGTACCGGAGCCTTGCCGAGCAGCGTGAGCTTGGTCGCGCCGTCGGTGGTCAGGGTCTTCTGGTCAACCTGGTTGCGCAGCACGAGCGACAGCGTGCCGACGCTGCGCGCGAGGTCGAGGCGTTCGGCCTGGTCGGGCGTGACTTCGAGCGTCACCGCGTTGACGACCTTCGGTGCGGTGTCGTCGCGGCTGACCTGCTGCGCGACGGCCAGCACGAGGATGTGCTCGAGCACGATCTTGGAGATGCTCTGCCCGTCGGTCTTGCCCTGCTGTTCCTGCGTGTTGACGATCACGTCGACGTAGTTGCCCGGCAGCGCGAAGCCCGCGACGCCGACCACGTCGTTCACGCGCACGGTGATCGCGCGGCTGCCGTCGGCGATCACCGCGGACAACCCGCCCTTCGTGCCGACCGGCGCGAGCTTCGACTCGATCACCGGCTCGCCGCGGGCGAGGCTCGTGCGCACGACGCGCCCTTCGAGTTCCTTCGTGTCGGTGAACGCGCCGGTCGGCACGCTGCCCGACGGCCAGCTCACCATGCGGATCTGGTTCGGCCCCAGCGGCTCGCCCAGGTTCAGGTCGGTGGTCGCCACCGCGACCGTCGTGACCGAGCTGCTGGAGGTATTCATCAACCAGCGGGACGCGAACACGACCGCGGCAAGCCCCGCGACCATCGCGACGATCAGCATCATGACCGCTCGACTGTTTTTCATGGCAATGCTCCTCAACGAATCGTGAAAGAAACGGCTCAACCGTTTACGTGCGTGCGACCGCCGTGCTCGGCAGGCGGCAGATACCCGCCGTCACGCTCGGGCGCCGTGCCGAAATAACTGGCCCATGCGTCGTGCAGCGCGTCGTGCGTCACTTCTGGCGGATCGCCGCGATACCGCGCGCCGGCGGCAACGAGACGCAGCAGATCCATCGGGAAGCATGCGAGATAGGCCTTGCCGGTCGGCAGGTGCAGCCGGTGCAGCAGATAGTCGAATGCGTCCTGCGTCGATACCAGGCCGAGCGACTCGCATGCGGCGTCGAACACCGCGCGGTAGTGGTCGATCGACAACGCGCCGACGTGAAGCTTGGAACCGAGCCGGCGCAGGAACGCGTCGTCGGCGAACTGCTCCGGCGCCAGGTTGCTCGAGAACACCGGCCAGACGTCGAACGGCAGCACGAAGCGATTGCCGGACTCGAGCGTCAGGAAATCGACGCCGCGATCGAGCGGACGCAGCCAGCGGTTGAGCAGGTCGCGCGGCGCGACACGCTGGCGGCCCAGATCGTCGACGATGTACATGCCCATGTTCGCCTTCATGTGCGGCGGCGCCTGGTAGAAGCCCGCCGCTTCATCGCGGCGCAGGTCGAGCTCGTCGAGCGTCAGCTCGCCGCCGGACATCACGACCGGCCGCTCGCAGAGGCGCCAGCGGCGATCGATCGATTGGCCGTCCGTTTGCGACGCCGCGTCGACATGCACGAGCGGGTCGTAGATCTGGATCACTTCGCCCGCGGCATAAATTGCGTGCGGCACCGGCACGTGGCCGCCCATCAGCGCGCCGAGCCGCTCCGCGAGGAAGGTCTTGCCGCTGCCGGCAGGGCCGTAGATCAGAAGCGGACGGCCGGAGTTCAGCGCGGCGGCCGCCGAATCGAGGATCGCCGTATCCATGACGACGCCTTCGAATATGGCCCACACGTCGTTCTGGGCCACGCGCAACTTGCGCACCGAATGGACGGACACGCAGTCGAGATACGCGTCGAGCGTCACCGGCGCGGGCCCGCTGTAACTGCTGCGCGCACGCTCTTCGAGCGCGGCCACGCGGCCCGCGTCGGTCAGGCGGAACGTCACGTCGAGGTCCGTCTTGCCGCGATGGGTCAGTTCGACCAGATGCTCGCGTACCAGGAACGCAAAGATGTCGTCGAGCACCGCGAGCGGCAGGCAGTGGCGCTCGATCAGGTCGCCGTAGGACGGGCGGCCGAGCACCAGCGTCGACTTCAGCACGAGCCCTGCGACGAACGCCTGGCTCAGTCCGGTTTCCTCGAGCGAGCGCGGCGCCGCAGGCAATTGCGTGCCCGGCTTCGCATGCGCCTCCCGCGACGGCGACGGCTGCGGCAGGTGTGCAACCTGGGCGTCGCGCCTCGGTTCGGTGGTGATCGTGTTCATGTGCGTGTCATCCTCGTTGCGGGTTCGTCGCGCTATACGCACGAAACGAACAGCATGCCCAGCGTGCCGGCGGCAATCGCCACGCCATACGGCAACGCGCCGACCGACGAGACTTCCACGGGGCCGTCGGTTGCCCCTGCATACGTGCGGGTCGAACCACGCGCGATCAGCGCCCGGACGTTCGCGCACATCTGGCGCATGCGTCCGCGCAGCAGTACAAGGCCGATCGCGCCGATCCCGCCGGCCAGAAAGGTGGCCAGCACGATGTAGAACGTCATCTGCGCGCCAACCCATGCGCCGATCGCGAGCATCAGCTTCACGTCGCCCGCGGCCATCCCGCGCAGCAGATAGAACGGCAGCAGCAGGCCGAAGCCGGTCGCGGCGCCGGCAAGCCATGCGAGTGCGCCAGCCTGGACGCCGTGCAGCGCGCACTGGGCAATCAGCGCACCGGCCAGCGCGATCACGACGAGCCGGTTCGGGATGCGGCGGCTCGTGATATCCGTGCTGGCCGCGACGACGACGAGCAGCGTCACGCACAACGGAACCGGATAAGGCAGCGCGGCAGGCAACATGGCGAACCTCGATTCAACGGAATAGTCAGGATCACTGACCCAGTGCGGTATTGACCGCCTCGGTCACGATCGACGCGATCATGTTGTACACATCTTCAACCGACCCTTTCAGCACGACCACGCTTCCCAGCACGACGGTGGCGAACACTGCCGCGATCAGCGCATATTCGATCGACGTCACCCCCTGCTCGTCGTCGATCCATCGCGATACCGCTACCGCATGTCCCCTGGCCCGCATGACGGCCTCCGATTCGGTTGATCAAGAGAGCGGGGGAGACTCGAGCAGTGCACCGGCCGAGTCATCCGCCGTTCGGTCCATTCGACATCTGTTGGGTGTGTGGGTGTCCGGCCCTGCTCGAGCGACGGGATGGCGACGAACGGGCCGGACCCGCCGTTCGCCGCCCCGCCATTCAGATCGCCGCGTTGAGGTCGTCTGCAATCGTGTTGAAGACGTCCTTGAGATCGTTTCCGACCAGCGTCAGTGCTGCAACGAGGCCGACTGCGATCAGCGCGGCAATCAGGCCGTATTCGATGGCCGTCACGCCTTGCTCGTCTTGGACGAAACCGCGGACTTTCTGGATGAACGTGGACATGGCTATTCTCCTTTCGCACTACTATAAAAACCCCTTTGTCGGGGATCGACGCGGGGAGCAGGTACCACCGGCACAACAAATGAATTCGGGTGCGGCGCTCAGCGACGCACGCGGCAGGGTACGAGCCTGGCCGCGGGAACGATCGTCGGTGAGCTGATGCGTGTGATGTGCATGCGCGCTGCGATCAGGCGAATGGCGCGATCGAGCAGAACGGCGAAACGACCGTCCCGGGCATGAATACGGATCGAGAGGACGACGCTGACGCGTCGAGGTTGCTGCAGGTTTTCTTCGCGGCATGCAAGCCGCGACGTGCTCTGGTCTTTCATTTTTATTCCCCAAATGCTGTCATGTGATTCTTGTTGCGCGGACGATGCCGTCGCCTATTCGCTCGGTCGACGTTTCCGGCGGTTTTCAAGGCCTGGGCGGCGTATTCCCCGACGCGCCCTTGATCCGTTGCTTTCCGCAGGTGATTGAGTCCGGTTTTGTCAGTCTGTTGCTTCAACCGGTCGTTCATCACGTCGTCGACTGTCGTGCGGACCTTGACGCAAAGAGCAGGCCAGCCGGGGAGAAATTCAGGCGCAGCAAGGGTTTCGGCGATTCACCCGTCTGTCGGGTCGCGGCGCGAGGCACGAAATGTTTCAGATTTGATATACGCATGCAGGCCGGTGCCGCGTGACGACGGGGCGCGGTTGTGCTGTGCAAGGGCACAAAAAAATTTTCTCGGGACTTTCCCGAATCCGCAAGGCCGCTCGGCCGACGCAAATTCCACGCGCCGCCGAAGCGGCGAAAAACACGAAATGTTTCAAGCGAGAAACATCATTTGCGCTGGCGCGGTTTTCTCAGACGTGAAAACCCGGTTTTCGGCCATATCGCTGCCGAATCGACGTCTCGCGATTCAGCCTGCGGTTTGCGTCACACGATTTTTTCTCCAACAATGCATTCACCGGACAGCGCCATCGAATGCGATTCGATCCGGATACACGACAACACAAAAGGGCTGCGGCAGACCAGGCAGCCTTCACTGCAGACGGGGCATCATGTACACAGCCAATCGTGGAGTGCGCTATCGCGCCAAACGCTGTGCTCAATGGCTGACAGCGGACAGAATCATTCCATACAGCTGCATCATGCTGATGCTGTGTGTTGCATTCCTGGTCACCTGGGGCGTCGTGACGGACGCCTTCACGTCACAGGCCTCCGCACGGCCGGGCGTCGACTTCTCCGTCTTCTGGACCGCATCACATCTCGTGCTGCAAGGCCATGCCGCAGCGATCTACGATCCGGTCTTCTTCTCCCATGCCGAGGTAGCGCGGTTCGGTGCCTATATCGGTCACCAATCGCTGCCCTGGCTCTATCCGCCGACGATGCTGCTGTTCATCGCGCCGGTTGCCCTCGTGCCTTTCCTGCCCGCGTATTTCCTCTTTTTTGCGGGCAGCCTTTTATGCTATGCGTACGCCGTCCTGCGACTGTCGGGCCTGCGTGCGCACCTGCCCGTTCCGCGCGCCGCCGCGCTCGTCGTGCTCGCCTTCTCGGGCGTGTTCGCGTCCGTCCTGTACGGGCAGAACAGCATCCTGACCGCCGGCATCGCCGCACTCGCGCTGCATTTCCTCGGCCGGCGCCCGGTCGCAGCCGGCGTGCTGATCGGGCTGCTCGCCGTCAAGCCGCAGATGGCGATGGTGTTTCCGTTCGTGCTGGTCGCGACGCGCTCGTGGCGCACCTTCGCGTCGGCAGCGGTCACGACCATGCTGTTCACGGCGGCCGGCATCGCGCTGACCGGCACCAGCTCCCTGACAGGCCTGGCTCAGGCGATGTCGATCGTGCGCGGCATGCATTTCACCCTTCCTGCCTACTGGTTCGTTTCGCCGACGCCGTTCGCGGCGCTGCGGCTCGCGGGTGCATCGATTCCGGTCTCGCTCGCTGCCCAAGCCACCGTGGGGCTGCTCGCGATCGCCGCCGCCGTTCATGTCTGGCGTCGCACGGCCGACATGCGGCTGCGCGGCGCGGCGCTGGCGGTCGCCACGCTGTTGACGACACCCTATCTGTGGCATTACGAACTGGCCTGGCTCGGCATCGCGATCTTCTGCGTGATCGCCCATGGACTCGACGAAGGCTGGCTGCCGGGAGACCAGATCGTGATCGTGATCGCGTGGCTGCTGCCGATATTCGAGGTGTTCAACCGGATAACGAAGCTGCCGCAGATCGGGCCGGTCGTACTGCTCGCCGTCCTGTTCGTGGTCGTGCGTCGCTCGACCCTTGCGTCGGAGAATGCACGATGAAATCGCCGCGCGCCCTTCTGCACGTCGATTCGGCTATCGACGCACATCCGGAACTGCCGATCGCCGGCCCGCGCCGTTTCCCGCATTGGCTCAATCGTGATCGGGTGCACCTCTATGCGGCAGCGGTACTGCTGACGGAGTTACTGTTCCTCTGCGTCTACCTCGCACGCGTGCATTTGTCGCATACCTCCGTGCCTGAACCGCTGGCGCAGGATATCGCGCCGCTCTGGGCCGCCGCGCGTCTCGGCGTGCACGGCCATGGGATCAGCGCGTGGCATTTCCCCTCGCTGTTCCTGGTCGAGAAGCTCGCGATTCCGACGATGAGCGCCGCGGACGGTTCGCTGCCGTGGCTCTATCCGCCCACGATGCTGCTGTTCGTGTTGCCGCTCGGCTGGCTGCCGTACCTGCTCGCGCAGGTGCTGTGGCTCGGCCTCACATACGCGCTGTTCGCGGCGACGATCCGGGCAACCGTACAGCGCAATGCAGCCCTGCTCTGCGCGCTCGCGTTCCCCGGCGCGTTTCTCGCGGTGATTGTCGGGCAGACGAGCCTCCTGACCGCGACGCTCGCCGGCTGCGGTCTGCTCATGCTGAATCGCCGTCCCGTCATCGCCGGCATCTGCTTCGGCATGCTGACTATGAAGCCGCAGATGGCGGTTCTGTTTCCGCTCGCGCTGCTGTGCGCCGGACAATGGCGCGCGATGACCGCGTGGGCCGCGACGATCGCCGTCGGCATCGCACTGTCGACGCTCGTGTTCGGCGTAGACGCATGGATCGCATTCGCGCACGGCTTGCACGACGCATACCAGATCATCGGCGCTGGCCATGCGCGGCTCGCACGCATGCCGACCGTGTTCGTGCTTGCCACGAGCGCCGGCTGGCCCGCTTCCGTCGCGCTCGGCCTGCAGCTGCTGTCGGCCGCAACCGCCGCAATCGTCGTCGTGTACTCGTGGCGCGGCGCGTGTTCGTATGCGCTGCGCGCCGCGACCCTCGCGTGCGCGTCCCTGATCGTCGGCCCCTACCTGTACGACTACGACCTGACCTGGTACGGGCTCGTGATCGCCTGGTACGCACGCTATGCATGGACGCACGGGTGGCGGCGCTTCGATCGCGAATGGCTGCTGCTGTTGTGGGTGATGCCGCTCGCCGGCCTCGTGCTGGTGCCGCATCTGTCGTTCCAGTTCATGCCGCTCGTCACGCTGGCGTCGCTGGCGCTGCTCGTCAGCAGGATTGCACAAGAAAGGCACGACGTGCCGTCGATGCCCGACGCACACGACAACTCGACCGAGACCGGCTTCACGCATCCGGTCCGATCACACCACCGCCCGGCGCACGGATTGCGCCGCATCGGCCGCCCGACCTTCGGCATCGGCCGCTGACACGCGATTACAGGGGAACCCATCATGCGCGAACCACTCTACACGCCGCTCGTCTCGCTGGTCGTGCCGTTCTACAACGAAGGCGAAGCCGTCGAACGCTTCTTCGACGTCGTGATTCCGCTGATGGCCGGCCTTGACGCGATCCGCTTCGAGATCGTCTGTGTGAACG
Source organism: Burkholderia sp. Bp9140 (assembly GCF_003853425.1). Lineage (NCBI taxonomy): Bacteria > Pseudomonadati > Pseudomonadota > Betaproteobacteria > Burkholderiales > Burkholderiaceae > Burkholderia > Burkholderia sp. Bp9140. Next base: position 94,396 of record NZ_QTPQ01000008.1, on the reverse strand, counting down.
ACGGCAGCCGCGACGATACGCTCGAACGCCTGATCCGGGTCAGCATGAGCGACCGCCGCGTGCGCGTCATCGATCTCACGCGCAACTTCGGCAAGGAAGCGGCGCTGACGGCCGGCCTCGACGAAGCCGCCGGCGACGCAGTGATCCCGCTCGACGCCGACCTGCAGGATCCGCCGAGCCTGATTCCGGTGATGCTCGAGCACTGGCGCGACGGCGCGGAAGTCGTCGCCGCGAAGCGCAGCAGCCGCGCGTGCGATTCGTTCGCGAAGCGCACCGCCGCCGCGATCTACTACCGCGTGCACAATCTGCTGTCGGACGTGAAGCTGCCGGAGAACGTCGGCGACTTCCGGCTGATGGACCGCAAGGTCGTGAACGCACTGCGCAGCCTGCCCGAGCGGCACCGCTTCATGAAGGGGCTGTTCGCGTGGGTCGGCTACCGGACCGTGATCGTCGAATACCAGCGCGATCCGCGCAGCGCCGGACACTCGAAGTTCTCAGGATGGAAGCTGTGGAACTTCGCGCTCGAGGGGATCACGAGCTTCAGCACCGTGCCGCTGCGCAGCTGGACCTACATCGGCCTCAGCATTGCCGCGCTCGCGTTCCTGTACGGCGCGTTCATCGTGGGCCGCACGCTGCTGTTCGGCAATCCGGTGCTCGGCTATGCGTCGCTGCTGTCGGTCACGCTGTTCATCGGCGGGATCGAGCTCATCGGCATCGGCGTCGTCGGCGAGTATATCGGGCGCATCTACGACGAGTCGAAGCAACGTCCCGTCTATCTGATTCGCCGCCGCTACCAGGCCCACGGCAAGGTGATCGAGTTGCCGGTCGCGCGCGATGCGCGGCGCGCGAACGCACGCCGCCGCTTGCAACCGGCCCGCGTCCAGCCGGCCCGCGTGCGGGTCGGCGAGCGCTGACCGGCGGAGGCCGCGATGTTCGAACTGCTCTATGCCGAGCGCGTGCGGCTGGCGCGCTTCGGCCTGTCCGGACTGTGCTCGACCGCGCTGCACGTGCTGGTCGCATCCGCGATGTACGCGCTGTTCGATGCGACGCAGGTGCTCGCGAACGCCGTCGCGTTCGTCTGTGCGACGGCGTTCTCGTATCTCGCGAATACGCTGTGGAGCTTCTCGTCGACGGTGCATTCGCGCAACCTGCTGCGCTATCTGACCGTCGCGCTGGCCGGCTTCGCCGAAACGATGCTGCTCGCACGCGCCGCCGAGCTGCTCGACGTGCCGCGCGGCTGGGCCATCGTCGCGATCGCGCTGCTGATCCCGCCGACGATGTTCGTGATGCACCGGTCTTGGACGTATCGGTGAAGCCTTGCGGCGCCGACGGACAGCAGACAGCCGCAATATCCAGCACCTGACCGGAAATCCTGATCCTGACTCAAGGATCGATCACGGTCGCGCACGCGTCGGTCGGCGCCGCGGCCACGTGCCCGACGACCGGCACGATCTTGATCCCCGCAGACGCGATACGACACGGCGCTGCAGCGAGGCCGCATCCGCCAAGCACGATACAGCCGGCAACGCAAACGGCACGGACGAACCATTTCATAAACACCTCCTGGTAACGATCGGCGCATCTTCCGAGCAGACCTGACTGACGGAACCTGCACCCGGTAAGACCATGCTAACATACAAACCGTCTAGACGGTTTGTATGTTAGCATGGCTCGCACGTCGAATCGCGTACACGCGACGGCCTGCCCTGTTCGATCGATCGCTCAACGCGTAACGAACATGCTGAAGCCCGATGTGCCGTTGCCCCAGCGTCAACCAACGCTCAAATGACGGTATCCATCGATGCGAGCGCGGCAGACCCGAATCCCTTCTTTCACCCATCGAACACCGATCATGCGCCACCCGACCACACCCACCGCGAGCCCCGGATCTTCAATCATCAAGCTGCTTTATCTTGCAGCCCCGCTTGTTGCAGCGCTCGTGAGCGTCCTCATCATCGTGACGATATTTTCAACCGACGTTCCTTACCTGACGAACGGCTTCCAGAACGGTGCCAGATGAAAATTTCATACTTCACACCGATCGTGTCGTGCATGGCAGCGATCAGTTTCATTTCTACGGCACACGCTCAGTTTCGCGGCCTCGACGATCTGAATCGCTTCGGCGAGAAACGCACCCTTTGCCGTCAGGCGCTCAGGTCTTCAGGCATCGAAGATGATATGGACCAACGTATCCGCGATCTCGTCAGAAAATCGTACGATGCCGTCGACCGCAAGCGCGGGCCAGCCGGATCGGCGGATGCCAGCACCCATCGCGAGAGGGTCGAAGATTCCGTCAACGATCTCAGGGATCCGGTACTCAAGCAGTTGACGGATAGCTGCGCAAGGAATTTCACGGTAAGCGAACTCCGGAGCGTCAACGATTTCTACATGAGTTCGGCTGGACAAGCATGGCTTCGCAAAGGTCGAACCACGATCCTGCCGGAGATGGACAGAGCGATCTCCGGCATTCAACCTCGGATCAATGAAAACTGAGAAAACGTCGTTGAACGCCGCTCGTGTTATCGACTGGCGTTCGTGCCCGCACGAGGTAGGTGCTTCGCCGGCAACCCCCGCATCCCTTCGGGAAACGACGCGTGCTTTCTGCCAATGCTCGGTGCTGCGCGACAGTTAAGCAATCAATGTGACTCCAGCGGGTTCACTGCGTCGCCCGCAGTCGACGCAGTCCCGCGCGCGATCATCGAGACAGGTCCTGGATGTCGGTCTGGAAGCCCAGCACGACTGTCAGATAGAACAGCGACGCAAAGACACCGGCCATCGTCCCGAAAATGTCCCGTGCAAGCGCGCCGCGGATCAACTGAGCAGGAATCCCGATCGCCATGTAAGCGACCAGGAACACGATCGAAACCATGAGTGGTGGCGGTGTATCAAGAATGAGAGAGGCGATTTCGCGCATATTCCCGGCTCCTCGTCAATTTCGGTTGGCTCATTCCGGATGTCCCGACATCGACCCGCCGCTTCGCAGCGGGCGTGACATCGCTGCCGTCAGCGGAGTTGGGCAACGAGCGCATCCGCGCCCTTGTCGATACCGGTCCGGGCGGCACTCAGCGAACCGAATGCAGCCGGCAGATTCATGGCGTTCGGATATTGCTTCGTCACATAGGCGGTCAGCAGTTGACCGCTCGTGCTGTCGTAGACTTCGACGGCGTATGAAATCGAGCCGCTGAACGCCCCCTTGCCGCCCCGAATCGCCTGCACGCCGTTGTAGAGATTGCCGGCGATATCGAAGTGCATCGCTTGTCCGACAACCGCCGTGGTCTTTTCCGCGCCGGTGAGCGTGAGCCGGACGCGCAGTGTCGCAGGGGATGGCTTCGACGCGGCCTGGAAGCGCTTCGTGAGTTTGTCGGCGAACACCTTCCCCATGTAATCGGCAAGCGCGGTCTTGTCGTCGGTCTTCAAGTCGCCGAACTGATTGTCCTGACCGGCATACACGACGACCGGATCCACGATCACCTGCCGGTATTGCGACCAGTCCACGCGCGCCGCATATCGGTACGGCACCTTTTCAGCGTCACCGCCGCGGTTCTGTGTCAACTGTGGCGCGGAGGCAATACCCGAATAGGCAACGGGCTGCACACCGGCGCATGCGGCCAGCGTCAGCACCGTGACGCCGGAAAAAATGAAAGAGCCAAATTTGGATGTGAGCATGTCGGATTCCGTGGAAGGCGCTCGGCCGGCACCAGAGGTGAAATTGCCAATAGATTGACGCGAGGCAAGCGTAGCACCGCCTCCCTCATGTGTAAACCGTCTACCCGGTTTGTTTTATGACAGACCATCACCAAGGTACAATGCCGGGCTTGCGGCCGAGCGCATCATCTTGATGCCCGCCTCGCCCTGCCGCCCCATCACCGCGCGCAAGCGCGACGCCATCACGACGACTCAATGGACAACCAGACCCGCTCGGAAATTTCCCGCAAGAAGGCCATCGATGCAGCACTCGGCATCCTCACGCGCGATGGCGTCGGTGGCTTGACGTTTGACGCGCTCTCGCGTGAAAGCGGCATCAGCAAGGGCGGCTTGCTGCATCAGTTTCGTACCAAGCAGGGCGTGCTCCAGGCGCTGCTCGAATTCCAGCAGCAGCAATTCGAACAGTACGGACGCGATTACCTCGTGAAGGAAGGTGCGTCAAAGGCGGAGCCGACCCTCGCGGCCCAGATCGCGATTTTTCGGGAAGCGATCAATCAACCGAACTCGGTCGCACGCGCGGTACTGGCGGCAATCATCGAAAGCCCGGAACTGCTCGCGGGCCGGGACAATGCCGATGCCGACAAGCTGAAGACCATGGACAAGGAGTCGGATGATTTCGAGCTCTCGCTGCTGCGTTACTTCGCGGCAAGCGGCATAGCGTTCAACGTGCTGCTCGGTTTGACGCCACTATCCGGCGCCATGCGGAATCGACTGTTCGCCCGCCTGCTGGACGAGGAAAGCTGGCCAGCCGGGACGGTCAAACCGAAACGGAAGTGATCGGTTGATCCGTCGCCACCCACGCGCCCTGGCAAATGCGACGGCAACCCGGCGATCCTGCGCACCGGCCTGCGTGCGCACGTCGTCGCTCCTTCAACAGAGCGTCAACGGTTCAGTTCCTCGAGGCGCACGCCGTTGGTCTTCGGCCCGAAGAACCCGATCGATACCGCGACCGCCAGCATGCACGCCGTGATGCCGGCAAACACCCCGGGCAACCCGAAATCCCGGAGCAGGAACGCGATCGAAAAGCCCGACATCATCGCGCCGACCCGGCTGGCCGAGTACACGATGCCGTTGGCCCGGCACCGCACGGCCGTCGGAAACAGTTCCGCCTGGTATGCGTGGTAGCAGACCGAGATGATCTGGCCGGCGAAGCTGATCGACACGCCGAGCAGGATGAGCGGCACCACCGCCTTGACCTGCGCGAACGCCGTCCCGCACACGATCACGACCAGCGCGCCGCCGACGATCAGGTATTTGCGCTGGATCCGGTCGGCGACGGCCATCGCGAGCAGCGGCCCGACCGGCAACGCGAACGCGATGATGAACGAATAGAGCAGGCTTTTCGTGACCGTGATGCCCTGGCTGATCAACAGCGTCGGCACCCAGTTCGCAAAACCGTAATAGCCGATCGCCTGGCAGAAGTTGAAGACGATCAGCATCACGAGGCGCGATCGATACGGCGGCTGCCACAGCTCCGCGAGCGATGCGCGTCGATGGCGCGGCTGTTCGACGACCGGCGCCGGCGGCGGCAGCCGCTGCCCCGACTGACGTTCGACGATCGCCTCGATGTTGCGCACGATCGCGTCGCTCCTGTCGACCCGCCCATGCATCGCGAGCCACCGCGGACTCTCCGGCACACCGCGCCGGATGAACCACACCAGCAGCGCACCGAGCGCGCCCGCGAGCACCACGACGCGCCATCCGTCGAACCCGAACACCGTGGTCGGCACGAGCCAGTACGACAGGATCGCGGCGACCGGCGCGGCCGCGAACATCACGCTCTGGTTGAACGCCATCGCGCGGCCGCGCATCTGCTGCGGGACGAGTTCCGTCACGTAGCTGTCGATCGTGATGATCTCGACCCCGACGCCGATCCCCGTGATGAAGCGCCACAGGATCATGCCTTCGGCGGTCGTCTGGAATGCCATGATCACCGAACCGATCGAATACCAGAGCAGCGACACCGTGAACACCGCGCGCCGGCCGTAGCGATCGGGCATCCAGCCGAGCCCGAACGTCCCGACGAACAGGCCGGCAAACGTCGCGGCGATGAAGCCGGCGATCCCGGTGAAGCCGAAAAACGCGTGCGTGGTCGTTTGCAGCACCCCGCTCTTCGCCATGCCCGGCGCGATATAGCCGGTGAAGATCAGGTCGTAGACTTCGAAAAAGCCGCCCAGCGAAATCAGCAGCACCAGCATCCATAGATGGCGGGTGATCGGCAGACGATCCATGCGCGCGGCGATCGCCGCGCCCGGCATGACGTCGACATCGATGAAGGGCGAATCGTGCGGACGGGAATCCGCGGTGACTGTGGGTTGCATGAATGTCTCCTGGATACGGCGAATGTCGACGGCCTTGTTGTTGGATCGTGGTCCGTCTGCCGGTGTTTCGAGCCGCGCACGTCATGCACGGCGCGCGGTTCTCAACGGGTTTGTGCTGCAACACCTCGGCGGATCGGATCGCTGCCGATGCGCTCGAGGGTCATGCGGCCGCGCGGCCGGTCAGCCGCGAAAGAATCTCGTGCGTGTGCTCGCCGACGCGGGCCAGCGCCTGGCGGACGCCCGGCCGGCGGCCGCCCATGGTCAGCGGCAGCAGCACGACGTCGGTCGTCGTGCCGTCGTCGGCCTCCATCGGCACGAGGCCGCCGCTGGCCTTGAGATGCGGATCGTCGAGCAATTGCTCCGGCCGCACGATCGGTGCGTACGGAATGCCCGCGGCTTCGAGCTTCGGCGTCAGTTCGTCGACACGGTGGTCCTTCAGGATGTCGCCGAGGACGTCGAGCAACGCCGGCCGGACCGCCACCCGCAGCGCGTTGCTGGCAAACCGCGGCTCGGCGGGCAGATCCGGCCGGCCGAGCACGTCGCACAGCGTGACGAACTGCTTGTCGCTGACGGCGCCGATGAACAGCTGCTCGTCGTCGGCAAGCGTGAACACGTCATAGACGCTCCATGCGGACACGCGCGCGGGCATCGGCGGCGGCGCTTCGTGCGTCATTGCATACTGCTGCATGTGCTGTGCGCAGAGGAACACGCAGTTCTCGAAGAGCGCGCTTTGCACTTCCTGGCCGCGTCCGGTGACATCCCGTTCGCGCAGCGCCGCGAGCACCCCGATCGCACCGAACATGCCGCCCATGATGTCGTTGACCGACGTTCCCGCGCGCAACGGCCGGCCCACCGGCCCCGTCATGTACGACAACCCGCCCATCATCTGCACGACTTCGTCGAGCGCGAGACGCTTGTCGTACGGTCCGGGCAGGAAGCCCTTGTGCGACACATAGACGAGCCGCGGGAACACCTTCGACAGCGTGTCGTAGTCCAGGCCCAGCTTCGTCATCAGGCCCGGTCGGAAATTCTCGAGCATCACGTCGCAGGTGCCGATCAGTTCGATCGCGGCGTCCTTGCCTTCCGGCGTGCCGATGTCCAGGACGACGCTCTTCTTGTTGCGGTTGAAGGTCCGGAAGAAGCCGATGCCGAGGCCCGGCAGCGTGCGGGTCTTGTCGCCGCCGGGCGGTTCGATCTTGATGACCTCCGCGCCGAGATCCGCGAGGATCATCCCGCACGTCGGCCCCATGACCATGTGCGTGAACTCGATCACGCGCACGCCGTCGAGCGGGAGTCTTGCGTTGGTTTCCATGCTGTCCTCAGGCATTGAGCGCGGTCGACGCGCGATATGTATTCGGCAGGCCGGCCCGCCACAGCGCGCCGTGCAGCGATTCGCCGTCGAGCCAGCGCGCGACTTTCGCACGCAGCGCCAGCAGCGCCGTCAGGTCGATGCCCGTATCGATGCCCATCTCGGCGAGCATGAACGCCAGGTCTTCGCTCGACGCATTGCCGCTTGCGCCCGGCGCGTGCGGACATCCGCCGATGCCGGCGAGCGTCGCGTCGAAACGTGCGACGCCGGTTTCGAGCGCGGCATGAACGTTGGCGAGCGCGAGGCCGCGCGTGTCGTGAAAATGTCCGCAAAAGAAGCGATCGCCGGCGATGCGACGCGCACGCTCGAACAACTCGCGCACGGCCGCCGGCCCCGCATAGCCGACCGTATCGGCGAGGCTGACGCGATCCGCGCCCGCATCGAGCAACGCCTGCATGCAGCGCAGGACCTCGTCCGGTTCGACGCGCCCCTGGATCGTGCAGCCGAATGCCGTGCCGATGCCGCCTTCGATCAGCGTCCTCGACCCGGCGGCATCGCGCTCGGCGCGGATGCGCGCAACCTCGGCGACGACTTCGTCGGGTGTCTTGCGCAGGTTCGCGAGGCAGTGTTCGCGACTCGCGGACAACGGCACGAGCAGCAGGTCGGCCCCGGTGTCGATGGCGCGCTGTGCGCCTTTCAGGTTCGGCACCAGAACGGATACGGCGAGGCCCGGCAGCGTCTTGGCGTACGCGACGAGTTCCGCGGTGTCCGCCAGTTGCGGCAGGAGTCGCGCCGGCACGAAGGAGCCGACTTCGATCTCGCGCTGGCCGGCTGCGTATGCGCCGGCGATCCATTCGATCTTGCGCTCGGTCGGCACAATGGTCTGGATGCTTTGCAGGCCGTCGCGCAATCCGACCTCGCGAATCACGACGTGTGTGGGAAATGAAGGCATGGCGTTGCTGTCTCCGCAATCTGTGGCCGGTCATTGCGTGCCGGCGATAGCCCTACTTTAGAGATTCCCGAAAAAACGTAAAGCATCGGTTTGGAATCAAAAGCGTTCCGAAACGGAATTCCATAAATCGGACGGCCGCCCTGCCGTGACGGCATTGGCCATCGTCATGAAGGCATTTCGAAAGCCACACGCGCGAACCGACGCGATGACGTTGGCGTGGTAATTTCGGACATTCCCGGAGAACCCGGAAATCGACGGAATCGAGCCGAAAACTTCCGGTCCGGAACGTTTCGACATGCGGAGACTGCACTGATGCGCGACATCGACCTCAAGACACTGCGGCTGTTCGTGGCCGTGTGCGATCACGGCAATATCGCGCGTGCCGCGAAAGAAGCGCACATCGAGCCTTCCGCGATCAGCAAGCGCATTGCGCAGCTCGAAAGCGATCTCGGCGTGCCGGCGCTGACGCGGTCACGGCGCGGCGTCGCGCCCACGCCGGCGGGCATCGCGCTGCTCGAGCATGCGCGCAGCATGCTGTTTACGATGGACCGGATCGCGGCCGACGTCACCGCGATCGGCGACGGGCTGCAGGGTCGCGTGAGCGTCTGCGCGTCGGCATCGGCGATCGCGGAAGTGTTGCTGGACGACATCGCGTCGTTCATGCGCGATCCCGCCAACCGGAACATCAAGGTCGACGTCGAGGAGCGGCTGTCGCGCGATCTTGTCCGGCAGGTGCGCGAAGGGGCTTCCGCGGTCGGCGTGTGCTGGGACAACGTCGACTTGCAAGGGCTGCAGGAGCGGTCCTATCGCCACGACCAGCTGGCGCTCGCCGTGCATCCCGAGCATCCGCTCGCCGGCCGTCAGTCGGTCGGCTTCGACGACACGCTTGAATTCGAGCACGTCGGATTGCCGCCGGCCACGGCCGTTCATACGATGCTCAAGCGCGCAGCCGCCGACCGGGGCCGGACCGTGTCGTATCGCGTGATCGTGTCGAGTTTCGACGCGGCGTTTCGCGTCGTGGCCGCCGGCCTGGGGATCAGCGTCATTCCCGTCGAAGTCGCGGCGGCCTACCGGCAGTCGCTCGGCGTGCGGATGATCCCGCTCACCGATGCATGGGCGAAGCGTCGCTTCATCGTATGTTTCCAGCGCTTCGACACGCTGCAGCCCGCCGCACAGCGGATGGTCGAACATCTCGCGAACCGCGCGGCACGGGATCACACCGGTCAGTAACGGATCACGACCGCCCGGCAGGCGGCATTCCAAAGAGTCGCTCGTCCCACACTACCGGTTTCGGGTCCGCCACGACAATGCGCGCGGCGTCCGGATGCGCCGGATTGACCAGTACATTGAATTCCGCGCGCGCGACGACCGACGGAACGACGAGTATCGCGGTGCGCGACTCCGTGAGCCAGGCGTCGCCGAACTGCCGTGCCGGATGCAGTGCCGCCGTGTCCCACCCTGCCGGCAGCGTGTCTGCCGAGTGGCGTTCGACCGGAAGGTCGTCGGGAACGGTCGCTTCGACCCATCCGTGTGTTTTGGGTACCTTGCCGATGCGGGCATGCACGAGCACTTCGAGCATTGCGCCCGCGAAGGTCAGCGCCGCATGGATGACCGGCCGGCCCGGGCTGTTGAAACGACCACCGACCGGCATTGCGCCGGTGCCGCTCCAGATCGTGTGTCGCGTGTCGGCGATGCGAAACAACTTCATGCCGGCAGCCCATAGAACAGTTTCCAGAGCAGTTCTTCGACGCGGCGCGCGCCGAGTTCGGTCAGTGCGACATCCAGCGGCGGACGCCCCTCGAGCTCGGGGTGAGGCATCGCCAGAAACGCCCGCGCATCCTCTTCATCGCTCCAGACGTAGGTGGTCGTCGCGACGATCCGTGCCAGGCGCTCGGTCTTTTCGGATTCATCTTGTGTCAGACGGTCGCGGCGGCGTTTGTAGGTCGCCTCGGGAATGATGCGCGCGAGCAGTGCCCGCCGCGCGTCGGCGCCCTGCGTCGCGTGCTCGACCCCCGCGCGCAACGCTGACTTCGGAAGGCCGTCGCGCACGCGCGCCTCAAGCTCCGCGAGCGTATGCGGGACCGGCCGAAGCTCCATGACCGCAGCCACGGCTTCAGGGGTGACGAGCGACATGGCGACTCCCGATTGAGTATCAACTGATACCACATCATAGACCAAATGATACCGAACGTCACGAAACCATCGCACTTGAGGCGAGCGGTGCCTGCTAGCATGGCGCGTGGCCTGTCCGAATCGCGACGACGGCTGTAAAGATGTCGCGTGCCACGGTGTTGTGCGGCCGGCCGCCTCCGTGCCGGTCATGCCGGCGCGCTTCGACGCGGACGCTTGCCGCAGCACGCATCGTGCTCTGCCCGCATTCGACTCCCATCCGACGACCGGCTGCGCCGCATGCTGTCGCGCGAACCGCCGGCACGAGATTCGTCCATGCCCAGGAAAAAAACCAGCCTCTGGCTACGGCCTTTCGATCTGCTTTCCGCCGCGGCGAGCCCGCGGCCGAACAGGAAAGCAACCCAACCGCCGGCGTCGGCCAAGCGCCCCGCCAGCACCCGGACCCCGCGTCGCACGGCGCCGGCGCCCGCCGCGCGTGCAACGCCGCGCCACGTGCCCGGCACATGGTTTCGCTCGTTTCATGCCGCGCGCCCGGCCCCCGGCCGCCTCGTCAATCATCTTGCCTACGCGCTGTACCTGCCCGCCGCACCGGCGACGACCCGGGACATGCCCGTCGTCGTCATGCTGCACGGTTGCAAGCAGACGGCCGAGTCGTTCGCCGCGGGCACGCGCATGTGCCGCGTCGCGGAGCGTGCCGGGTTTGCCGTGCTGTTTCCCGAACAGGCGAACACCGCCCACGCGCATCGCTGCTGGAACTGGCATGGCGATGCGTCTCAGTCGGAGGCCCCCGCAATCGCGTCGCTGGTCGACGCGATCGTGCGGGAACGCGGGTTCGATCGCGACCGGATCTATCTGGCCGGCATGTCGGCCGGTGCGGGGCTGGCCGCGCGGCTGGCGCTCGGGTATCCCGACCTGTTCACGGCCGTCGGCCTGCATTCCGGTCCGGCCATCGCGCCGCCGCTGTCGACCATGGCCGCGATGAGCGTGATGCGCCGCGGCCTGCACGACGACCCGATCCGCGTCGTCGATGCATGCGTCGACGTTCATGCGTATCCGGGCATGCCCGCGCTCGTCGTGCATGGCGGGCTCGATACGGTCGTCGCCGAGCAAAACGCGCGACAGCTCGGCGTCGCGTTCGCGCGGCTCAATCGGCTCGTGAACGAACAGGGTGAACTGCGCGTCGGCGAGCAGCATGCCTACACGCATGACGATACGGATTACACGGATTATCTGCGCGGCGGCCGGCTGATCGTCCGGGTCTGCATCGTTCGCCGCCTGGCGCACGCATGGAGCGGCGGCGATCCGCGTGAAGCGTTCCACGCCGCGACCGGGCCGGACGCAACGGCGATGTTCTGGCATTTCTTTCGAAGGCGGCGGCGCAAGCGAGTGCGGTGACGCGTCCCGCGTCGCACTCACGCACGTTGCTCGACCGACGCCACCTCGCCCACTCTCCCGCCTGCACGCCGGATCGGCACTCGAATGCGGAAGGTCGTGCCGCGCCCCGGCGCACTCGTCACGTCGATTGCGCCGCGATGCCGTTCGATGATGCCGTGCGACACCGACAAGCCGAGCCCGGTTCCCTGCCCGACCGGCTTCGTCGTGAAGAACGGATCGAAGATTCGCCGCACGATGTCGGGCGTCATGCCGGTGCCGGTGTCGCTGATCGCGATCGACACCTGTTCGCCGTCGCTCGAGGTGCGGATCGTGATCACGCCGCGCTCGGGAATCGCGTGCGCGGCGTTGACGAGCAGGTTCATGAATACCTGGTTCAACTGCGACGGGATACATTCGACGTGCGGCACGTCGCCGTACGCGCGCACGATGTCGGCCTTGTACTTGAGTTCGTTATGGACGACGTTGAGCGTGCTTTCGAGACCCGAGTGGATGTCGACCACGCTCCACTCGCCGCTGCCCGGCCGCGAGAAATCGCGCAGATCCTGCACGATGCGCCGCACCCGCACCGCGCCATCGATCGATTCGTCGATCAGCGTCACGATCTCGTCGCGCACGTAGTCCAGATCGGCGGTGCGCCCCATCGCAGTCAGCGCGTCGCGCGCCGCCGGGTCCAGCTGCGGCAGCGCGGCCTCGTGCGCGGCGATCACGTCGAGCAGGCTGCGCACCCACGTCTTCAACGTGTTGAGGTTCGCGCTGATGAAGCCGACCGGGTTGTTGATCTCGTGCGCGACGCCCGCCGCGAGCTGGCCGATCGAGGCGAGCTTTTCCGATTGCAACAGCTGCACGTGGGTGTCCTCGAGCGCCCGCAGCAGGCGCCGCTGTTCGTCCTTCTCCTGCTCGAGCCGGATCTGCGCCGCCCGGCGCTCGTCGATCTCGGTCGCCATGTTCTCGCGTGTGCGCTGCAGCATCGCCGTCGTCTGCTCATAGCGCCGCAATGCCGTTTCGAGTTCCGCGGTCCGCAATCGCACCAGTCGCTCGAGCGTGTCCGTCATGCCGCGCAGAAAGGTTGTGCGTGCATCGAAACGGCAGACCAGCAGCGTGACGATCAGCGTCGCCGTCGTGAACAGCGCGATCGTCGTCGCGAGCCACGGCGCATCGATGCCGTTCGCGGCGCCGCAGCGCGCATCCGGCGCGAAGTGCGCGGCCGCCATCGCCGTGTAGTGCATGCCCGTGATGGCGATACCCATGATCAGCGCCGCGCCGATGCGTTGCCTGGTCGCATGGCGCGCCTGTCGCGCGCGCAGCGCCTGGGCCATCCAGAGCGCGGCCGTCGATGCGATCACCGCGACGGCGATCGATGCCGCGAACAGCACGGGATCGTAGCGAATGCCGGGCGCCATGCGCATCGCGGCCATGCCCGTGTAATGCATCCCGACGATCCCGGCGCCCATCAGCACACCGCCCACAAGCAGGCGACGGCGGCTCAACCGGGCGCGCGTGACGACATTCAGCGCGAAATACGACACGAGCACGGCAATCGCCAGCGACGCGCCGGTATCCGCAAGCGCATAGCCGAGCGGGATCGGCAGCGACAGCGCCAGCATCCCGACGAAATGCATCGACCAGATTCCGGTGCCCATCGCGGCCGCGCCGCCGCCCAGCCACGCACGCTTGAGCTTCGGGTCGTCGAGCAGCGAAATGAACGCGGCCAGGTCGAGCGCCGTATAGGAGGCCAGCGTCGCGATGACGAGCGACAGCAGGACAAGCAGCAGGTTGTAGGTGCCATGCATGATCGAGCGCCCCGGTCGAGATGAACGCGTTGCCGCGGCGTACGGTCGATCGCACGCCGCGGCCGTGCGGTACGCGGCGTCAGGCCGGTGGCGCGGCAGCGTCCGGCGCCTGCGTCGACGCGGCGGCACCGGTCAGCACCAGGATGTCGAACGGTGTCCCCTCGCGTGCCTCGAAGCGGCGCACCAGCTCGATCTGGTGCGCCGACATCACGCTGCCCTTCGTCATCAGCAGCACCCCGCGATGCGTGCGCAGGTCGTCGGCGAGCCGCATGCCCTCGCGCAGCTGCGCGGACTGGATCTCCGCGACGGACGCCGCGATGCCGAGGCTCGCCGGATCCCGCATCAGCTCGATGAAGCGCGCGACGAGCTGCGGATCGTAGCGCACGCCGGCCTGCGAGTGCAGCACGTCGATCGCCTGCTCGACAGAATGCGGCGAACCGATCTCGCCGTTGCGCAGCCCTTCGAAGTCGCGCGCGATCGCGACGATCCGCGAGCCGAGCGGGATCGCGTCACCGGTCAGCCCCTCCGGGGTGCCGCGCCCGTTGAAGCGCTCGTACTGGTGCAGCACGATCGATGCGACCTTGTGCAATTGCGCGACCGGCGTGAGCACCATCTGCGCACGCAGCGGGTGCTGCTGGAACAGGCTGTGTTCGTCCGTCGTCATCTTGACGAGCGGCTTGTGCAACAGTTCGTCGGGCAGCGACAGCTTGCCGATGCCATGCAGCAGACCGGCGAAATAGACATCCTGCGCGTGCAGGCTGCTCATCCCGGCCGACAGCGCGAGACGCCGTGCGATCTCGCCGACGCGCATCGCATGACCGCTCGCACTCCCGCAGCGCAGCTCGATCATGCTCGCGCACACCTGGACCATCGCGGTGAAGCTGCTCTTCAGGTCGTGCTGTGCCGCTTCGAGGAACATCACGGTCTGCGCGAGTTCCTCGGTGCGCGCACGCACCTGTGTTTCCAGTTCCGTGTTGAAACGGCGCAGCGCTTCGTTCTGCGCTTCGGTCAATGCGGCGAGCCGCGCGGCTTCACCGCGCAAGCGCCGCTGCTCGAGCGCCTGCTCGATGGTCATCAGCAGGTCGTGGTCGTCCCAAGGCTTGTTCAGATAGCGATACACACCGCCTTCGTTGACGGCCTCCACGATCGATGCGATGTCGGAATAGCCGGTCAGCAGGATACGCATCGTGTCCGGGTACAGCGAGCGGGCGCGTGCGAGAAACGCCGCGCCGCTCATGTTCGGCATGCGCATGTCGGACACGATCAGGTCGACTTCGGTCGACGCCAGGATCTCGAGTGCCGCTTCCCCGCTTTCGGCTGTCAGGATCGCGTAGCGCGCGGGCCGCAACACGCGCTTGAGCGCGGAAAGTACGCTCGGTTCATCGTCGACCAGCAGGATCGACGGGGTCGCTGCGGCGTGGTCGGATGCGGCGTCGACGATCGTTTCGGGTGGTGCAATGTTCGTTCCGTTCATCGCGGATATCGTCATGACTGGCCTCGGATTGTTTGTCTTCACCACCTCTGTGACATCGGCATGTGGCGCGCATTCCATATTGGGAAAAACGCTGACAAGGACGACGTATCCGCCGGCATCATGGGCGCTGCTCACGCGCACCGCCGCGCCGACTTCCGGTATCGTTGCCGCATGCGCCGCCACGGCACACGCCGTCGCGGCGCGATCCCGATCGCATCAACCAACCCGTATGGAGCCTTCATGATTCTGGAAATGGCATCGCTCGAAATCGATCCGTCGCAGGCCGAGCCATTCGAAGCGGCGGTTCGCCAGGCACTCCCGCTGTTCGCCCGCGCGCGCGGCTGCGGCGGCGCCGAGCTGCACCGCGTGATCGAGCGCAGCGGCGGCTACCTGCTCGTCGTCAAGTGGGACACCGTGGACGATCACATGGTCCATTTCCGGCAATCGGACGACTTCCAGGCGTGGCGGCAGCTGGCGGGCCCGTTCTTCAAGAGCCCGCCGCAAGTCGTGCATACGGAAGTCGCGGTCAAGTAATCGCCGCAGTCAAGGCCGGTCGGGCAGACGCCCGACCGTGCCACCTGCGCTCCGTGGAAAGCCGGCTTTGCGAGCGCCGCTCCGGTCGCCCCTCTGCACGCTCGACCTGAAGCCGGGTGACGCTCCGAGCCGACGCGCTGCACGGTGCCCGTGCAAAATCGGCGCCTGCTGCACACGCTCGACGCGCTGTCGCGCATCAGCGCCATCCTGACCCCCTGAGCGCCCGCCATGCCGGCGCATCCGATCATCAAGAGTCCGCCATGACCATCGACCCTTCCATCCTCTCCGCGTTCACCCCGACCGGCAAGCTGCGCGCGTCGATCAATCTCGGCAACCCGATCCTCGCGAACCGCGACCCGGCCACCGGCGAGCCGTTCGGCGTATCGATCGACCTCGCGCGCGCGTTCGCCGAGCGGCTGTCGGCCGAGCTGGAACTCGTCGTGTTCGATGCGGCCGGCAAGTCGGTGCAGGCGCTCACCGAAGAGCGCGCCGATTTCGGCTTCTTCGCGGTCGATCCGCTGCGCGGCGAAACGGTCGCGTTCACCGAACCGTACGTGCTGATCGAAGGCTTCTATCTCGTGCGCGACGATTCGCCGATCCGCGGCAATGCGGACGTCGACCAGCCGCACAACCGCGTGGCGGTCGGCAAGGGCAGCGCGTACGACCTGTTCCTCACGCGCGAACTGAAGGCCGCGCAGATCGTGCGCGCGCCGACGTCGCCGGCCGTCGTGCCGACCTTCGTCGAACAGCAGCTCGAAGTCGCGGCCGGCGTGAAGCAGCAGCTCGAAGCCGATGCGGCGAAGACGCCGGGCCTGCGCCTGCTCGACGAGCGCTTCATGGTGATCCGCCAGGCGATGGGCGTGCCGAAGAGCCGCGGCGAAGCGGCCGCCGCGTTGCTCGGCCAGTTCGTCGAAGAGATGAAGGCGTCGGGCTTCGTCGCGGATGCGCTGCGGCGCCATGGCATCACGGGCGCGTCGGTTGCGCCGCTGGCGTGATCGGACATCGGCTGACGCAACAACGGCGCCGGTGTCTCGCTCGACCTCGGCGCCGCACACCGCAAGCATCGCGCGGGCCTACTCGCTATTGGCGCGCCGCCACTGCATCGGCGACATCTCGTAGCGTCCGCGAAACGCGCGGCTGAACGCCGCTTCGGACGTATAGCCGACGCGGTTCGCGATATCCGCTACCGGTGCGCGGCTGTAGCGCAACAGCTCGGCCGCCCGATCCAGACGCCAGGTCGTCAGATAGCTCAACGGCGCCTGCCCCACGACACGCTGGAATCGATCCGCGAACGCCGAGCGGGACAGGTTCGACAGCTCGGCAAGGTCGTTGACGGTCCAGGCGCGGCCGGGATCCGCGTGAATGGCGGACATCGCCGGATTGATCCGGCTGTCGATCGCACCGGACAACCAGCCGTGACCCGTCGCCCCCTCCGTCGCCCAGGTGCGCAGCAACTGGACGAAGATGACGTCCAGCAAGCGCGAAATCATCGCGGCGGCGCCCGCGCGCGGGCTCAATGCCTCGTCGAGTATGAAATGGCAGCTCAGTTCCAGCCACTCGAACGGCCGTTCCCGCAAACCCTTCAGCACCAGCACCGGCGGCAGCACGGACAGCAGGCGCTGCGACAGCACGCCGTCGAAGCCGAAATCGCCGCACAGCCACGTGGTGTCGCCGCTCCCTATCGTCAGGCGTTCACGGTCGTAATACTGTGGCGCGAGATCCGTGACGAGACGGGCGGAACGGCCCGGCCGGTCAGCGATGACATGGCCGTGGCCATGCATCAGCATGACCAGGTCGCCTTGCGATGCGTGATAGCGCTCGTCGAGCCCCTCCACCTCGATCGTCACGCTGCCGCTCCGGATGATGTGCAGACGGTACTTCCCGGCGGGAAAGCGCAACCCGAAAGGCGCCGACGCCGCGCACGTGAACACGGTATTGCCACGGATGCGGATCAGTTCCAGCACGTCGGAAAAGGCGTCGCGCCTGAACGCGAACGGATCTGCGTCATCGTCCAGCCGGGTCGGCGTTTCAGCAAAGAATTCCGGTTTTTCAGCCATGTCGCGTATTCGAATGGTCTTTATCATGGACACATCATTCACGCCGGGCGGTGCCGATGTCAAAGAGATTCGACGGGGCGCCCGGCACTCGCGGGCGTGACGGGCGTCATCCAGCGACCACAGGAGCAGGCATATGAATCCGGAAACGCGTACCGACACGGTTGTATTGATTCACGGCCTGTGGATGACGCCGCTGTCGTGGGAGCATTGGGTCGCCCGCTACGCGCAGCGCGGCATGCGGGTCATCACGCCGGGCTATCCGGGCATCGAGCCGGGCACGGCCGGCGTCGCGGCACTGCGCCGCGATCCGTCGCCGCTCGTGAACCTCGGCGCGCGCGAGATCTTCGAGCACCTGGCCGCGACGATCGCGGCACTCGACACGAAGCCGATCATCATGGGGCATTCGTTCGGCGGCGCGTTCGTGCAGCTCCTGCTCGACGCGGGCTTCGGCACGGCCGGCGTATCGATCGACGGGGCAGCGGTGAAGGGCGTGTGGGCACTGCCGTTCAGCGAGATCAAGGCGACCTTCCCGGTCCTGCGCAATCCGGCCAACCTGCACCGCGCCGTGCCCATCACCGAAACGGAATTCCACTACGCGTTCACCAACAACCTGAGCCTCGCGGAATCGAAGCCGGTCTATGACCGCTACGCGGTCCCGGTGTCGGGGCGCATCCTGTTTCAGGGCGGATTCGCGAACGTCACGCCGAATGCCGCGACCACCTACAACTTCGCGAACGACAATCGCGCACCGCTGCTCTTCATCGCCGGCGGCAACGACCATATCCTGCCGCCGGCCGTCCAGCGCGAGAACTACGAGAAGAACGCGAAGCGCTCGCGGGCGATTTCGGCATACAGGCTGTTCCCCGGCCGCAGTCATTACACCTGCGGCGAGCCAGGCTGGGAGGCGGTCGCCGACTTCGCGCTCGACTGGGCGCGGGCGCCGGTGGCGGGCGATCTCGGTCACGGTTGAGCGGCGCGGGGGCGCGCGTCGCGCAGTCGAGTCGTACAGGCTCTGCTCCGACGCCAGCCCCGGATGGATGCGCGAAGCCGCCGTGCACTGCGCGGTTGCGATGTCCCGGCCCGCAAACCGGCCGCCGGGGCACGCACGCGTTCATGACGCCGCGCGGTGTCCCGCTGTCGTTGCGCCGGCTGGCGGTCGAGGTGCGGCCGTCGCGGAATGCGCGGGCGACGGGGACGCCGCGGCGCCCGGCCCGGACGGCGGCTGCGACGCGGGCGAGGCTCCGGCTCCAGGTGCGGCTCCGGCTCCGGCTCCAGCTCCGGCTCCAGCTCCGGCTCCAGCTCCAGCTCCAGCTCCGGCTCCGGCTCCGGCTCCAGCTCCAGCTCCAGCTCCAGTTCCAGTTCCAGTTCCAGTTCCAGTTCCAGTTCCAGTTCCAGTTCCAGTTCCAGCTCCAGTTCCAGTTCCAGCTCCGGGTGCGTGTGCGGGTGCGGCTCCGGGTGTAGATGCCGGATTCGGCGACGACGACGCGGGTTGGCTGGCGGCGTGTGCGCCCCCTGCCGAGCCCGGCGCAGCGGAACCCGAAGCCGCGGGACCAACGGCCGGCGGCGCGCGCAGCGCGCCGTCCAGCGAGCTCCGGCGAGCGGTCATGTCGGCCTGTTCGGCGCCGCGCTGGGCGGCGCGATCGGCGGACAGGCGCGCCGCTTCGGCATCCGGATTGATCGTGTTGACGCGGATGCGTTCGATGTCGCCCACGCCCGCGAGCCGGTTCAACGGTACGTAGTCCGTACGAAATACCAGTTCGACGCCGCTGCTCAGGTTGACGTCGGCGTGCGAACTCTCGGTCGTCTGGGTCCGGTCGGTCGACACGTAGCCGATCGTGCTCTGCACATTCGCTTCCGCGCCCCAGGGCCCGAAGCGGGCGCCCCCGCTCACCCCCACCGTGTTGCGCGTGTCGAATTGCGAGCCACGGTCGTTGGCGGCGGCGCTGCTCGCGTCGATATGGAAATTCATCGCGGCGTTGAGGCGCCCGCTCTCGATGACGATGCGCTGCAAACCCATCTGCACCATCGTCGCGAGCAGCTGCTGGCGGTTGCGGGCCAGCACCTGTTGCGCGAGCGGCACCAGCCGCTCGGGATCGGAGGCCGGCACCGCCTCGCCCGGCCCCACCCCCAGCGCACTGCGCAGCGCCGCTTCGGCCGGCGGGGTCGCGCCCGGGCGCAATGCCAGCCGGGTCGCGGCATCGCGCTCGGCCTGCAGTTCCTGCTGGCGCTGGCGGCGCTCGTCCGGCGGCAGGCCCGCCAGTTCGTCTGCGTCGTCCGCGGCCTCGTCGTCGCCGGTGACCTGGTAGGCGGTCGGGAAATGCTCGGCCAGCCACTGCCGCGCACCGGCGATGCCGACGTTGCTGTCCGCGAAGCCTTCGGTGGTCTGCGCGACATTGCGGATCAGGTCGACGAACGCGGTCAGTTGCTGCTGATTCGAATCGTTCATGGCCTTGAAGACACCCGTGATCAGCTCGGTCACGAAGCGCGGGAACGACACCGCGTCGAGCACCGCCCGGGTGGTGCCGGCCATCCGGTCGATGGCGGTGCCCGAATACTCCGAGCCCGCGTTCTGCGCGACCGCCAGCGCCGTGCCGGGACGCGCCGCGCGTTCGTCGTGGTCGAGCGCGAGCGAGCCGATCCGCACCAGTCCGGACGCGAGATCGCGGCGCGTGGCCGGATCTAGCGCGCCGAAGCCCTGCTGCGCGGACAGCAGTTCGCGGACACGGTGACGAACGTCGGGCCGCGGCACCGGCGAACGCGCAAGGTGCGCGGTTGCCATCATGTCAGCGGCTCCGCCGCGCGACGCGCTTCCCGCGAGGCGTGACACGTGACGCGCTGCCGGGGTGGCGACGGCGCATCCGCCGTCGCCACCCGGGTTGTGCCGCCCGTATCGCGACGGCCTGAGCGACACGGTTTCATTTCAGTGCCCCAGTGCCGCCCAGGCGCTCTCCGGCGCTGCCGGCCGCGAAGCCGGCGGCCCGGTGCGGCCGGCATCCGCAACGGAAGCTGCCGGGTCGTCGGGTTTCTCGCCGAGGCTGAGCGTTGCCTCGATCCAGTCGGCGGCGGAGGCGATCACCGGGTTGTCGGTGGTGATCAGCGGCGACGCGCCGCCCAGCGCATCCGCGACGTCCGCCAGCCACGCGATCACGGTCATCCCGGCTTTGCCGCGCCGGACATAGGCGGCCGGCTGGCGCGGCGGCTGCCGCGAGAGCCGGCCGATGGCGGCGACCACGCCCCAGATGTCGCGCGCGGCGAAGCCTTGACGCAGGTCGGCATGGCCGAGGATCGCGAACGCGTCCCTGAGCATGCCGACGATCTCGCCGGCCATGAACGCGGTCACGCCGGTACACGCGGCGCCGAGGTTCTGCGCGAGCGCGCGCGCGCCGTTGCGGACCCGCGCCTGCTGCCCGAGCGCCCCGCGCGGGTCGGCGCCGGGCGTCTCGTCGAGCTTGTAGAGCGCCTCGCACAGCACGAGCATGCATTCCTCGAATTGGACGTTGCGCTCGGCATCCGCCGCCGCCGGGCCGTACGCGGTGCCGAACAACCGCGAATAGAACGCCGCGCGCTCGCCGGCCGCCAGCTTCTCGGCGCGGTGGCGCCACCAGTTGGCGACCAGCGGCTGCGCGCCGCCAAGATCGACGCCGACGGCGCCGCTCGCCGACAGGCCGGCGAGCGCCTCGACCGCGGGGATCACGCCCGCGGGCTCGAGATCGGCCGCCAGATAGAGCGACGCGAGCGCCCGCAGCTGCGCCTTGTCGATGCGCGCGGCAACGGCGTCGGGGATCGCGATGTCGCCGAGCTCGTCGAGCGCGAAGGCCAGGCCGTGCGCGGTCGCGCGCTCGACGAGCCGCTCCCCCGACCGGATCGCGGCCGCGAGCCCGGCATCCGCCGGCGGGGCGATGAGCGCGCGCGCCATGATTCAGTGCTGCCCGGCAGGCAAGCCCGCGGCGGGCGCCGGCTTGTTGGGGTTGTACGGCGTCGAGTTGCCCTGGATCACCGACATCATCTCGGGCGTCGCCATCTTGTCGAGCGGCAGGTAGTCGCTCTTGAAGTTGACGCGGACCTCGCCCGACAGCTTCGCTTTCACCTCCGCCTTGGACTCGCTGGTGTCGTCGAGTGCCGACCCGACGGTGGCCACGTGTTCCTGCTGCCCCTCGAACGAGGCGTCGGCCGAATACGGCGTGTACCAGCTGCCGTAATGCGCGTTGAGCGATTCCTTGTACTTCTGGCTCTCGCGGTCATGCATCGACGCGGTGTAGGTGCGTTTCGCGGTGTCGCTGGCGCGCATGTCGAACACCACCTTGGCGTTGATCGAGCCGTCGGTGACGACGATGCGATTGATGCCGAGCATGACCATCGACGACAGCAGCTGCTGGCGCTGCTTCGCCATCTGCAGGCGCGCCGCGGTGACGAGGCGCAGCTCGGACTTGTCGTCGGACAGGTCGGTCACGGGCGGATCGAGGTTGTAGTTCCGGCTGATCTCGGCAAGCCGCTGCTGCGCGTTGTCGCCCTGCGCCACCAGCCGCGTCGGGGCCGCGGCGGCGGCCGCGCCGGCGCTGTCCGCGTCGAACGCGTCGGCGCCGTCCTGCGCCTGCACCGACAGCACGTCCGGGAACGAATCGGCGAGATAGTCGCGGCCGGCCCCCTCGCTGATGTTGTCGCTCATGAACTGGGCGGTGGTCTTGGCGACATTGGCGATCAGCTCGCCATACGCGCGCATCTGCTCGATCGAGCTTTCGACGATCGCCTGGAACACGTTCTTGATCAGGCCTCCTACGAATTTCGGGAAATCGACCTTCTGCACCATCTGGCCGAACTGTTCGACGCCCTGCTTCACCGCGCCGGCCTGGAAGTCCTTGCCGGCGAAGCCGGGATCCTGCGAAAGCTGCCGCTTGGTCGCGGTGACGGGATCGTCGGCCAGCGCCGCGGCGGCCGGCGCCGGACGCGGCTGCGCGATCGGGCGCGCGAGCCCGGTGGGCGGCAGTTCGCCGTTCGCCTCGCGCTCGGCGATCTCGGCATGCACGCCGTTGGGATCGGCCAGGTAGGCGAGCACCCGCACCGTATCGGCGGCGATGCGGCGGCGCTCGTCGTCGGGCAGGTCGAGGAACGACGGAATCGCGGTCAGCAGGCGGCGCACCTCGGGCCGCGTCGCGTCGAACGCGGCGGCGCTCGTGGGTGGCCGCACCGGGTGAAGCGCGTCGGGGGGAGCGGGCAGGCGCATGGCTCAGTTTCCCTTGGCCGGCGCCGGCGCGGCGGCCGGAGCCGAGGCCGAAGCCGGGGCCGCGGCGGGTGCGGCGGCGGCCGGCGGCGTTTTCGGACTGGGCAGCACGTTGGGATCGGCGGGCGTCGCGTTGCCGGTGATGGTGGCGATCATCTGCGGGGTCGCCATCTTGTCGAGCGGCAGGTAGTCGCTCTTGAAATTGACGTCGACCGCGCCGGACAGCTGGATCTTGGTCTGCATCGCCGCGTTGCTGGTTTCGGACGCGGCGGTCGACGCGGTGATGATCGGCTTGTTCTCGTACTCGTAGTCGCCCTTCGCGTAGTAGTCGGCGCTGTACTGGCGGCCGTTGTCCTTGTCGTTGCTGGAGTCGTACTTGCCGCCGCGATCGTAGGTGCCCTTGCCGGCGTAGGTCGTCTGCACGTTGCCGTCCTTGTCGCGGGCGAGGTCGACCGCGGTGGCGCTGCGCTGCTTGGACAGCGTGTCCTGCGCGCGCACGTCGTAGATGATCTTCGCGGAGATCTTGCCGTCGGTGACGACGATGCGGTTGATGCCCATCAGCACGATCGAGGCCAGCATCTGCTGGCGCTGCTTGGCGAGCTGCATCTTGAAGCGGTTGACGATGGCCAGTTCGGAGGCCTCGTCCGACAGGTCGAAGGTGTCGCCGTCGCCCATCTGCAGGCGCGCGCGCACGGTCTTCGACGCTTCGTCCGGATCGACTCCGTCGCGCACCTGCACGCGCGGGCTCGGCGCATCGCCGCTGTCGTCCATGCCGATCTCGAACAGGTCGGGAAACTGGCCGACCATGTGATCGCGCGCCTGGTTCTCCGTCACATGTTCGTCGGCGAACTGGCCGAGCGATTTCGCGACCTGCGCGATCATTTCCTGATACGCCTTCATCTGCTCGATCGAGCTGTGCGTGATCGACTGGAACACGCCGCTGATCAGGCTGGCCACGAAGGTCGGAAACTTGACCTGGTTCAGCAGCTCGCCCGCGACCGCGGCGCCCTCGTGCGCGGCCGCCGCGGTGAACTTGGACTTGCCGATGCTGTCGACGGCCTGGTTGTGCGTGTTGAAATCCGCCTCGTGCGCCGCATGATCGGTGTCGTCCAGCGCGCGCGCCGGCGCGGTGCCGAGGCCGCCCGGAATCTCGTGGCCGGCGAACCCCTCGGGCCGCGCCAGGTAATCGGCGATCAACGCGGTATTGCGGGCGATGTCGCGGCGATCGGCGTCGGGCATCGCGTTGAAGGCCTGCGACCGGGTCAGCATCCGCGCGACGCCGTGGCGCACTTCGTCGGCCGGCACCGGCGGCGTAGGACGCGGAGCGGCCGCGGCGGCGCGCGGCGGCGGCGCGATCGGCGTGGAACGGGCAGCTTGCGGGAACATGGCGACCTCGCGGGAAACGCGTGACGAAGCGGTTCAGTTGGCCTGGGCGGGCACGTCCGCAGGCAGTTCGAACTCGATGGGACGCAGGTAAAGACTCACCCGCGCCGGGCAGGCCGCGTCCGTGCGCAGGCTGATGATCGAGAAGCGGCCCGGCCAATGCGCGTCCTCCGGCGTGAACGCGCCCATCCATCGCTCGAGCGCCTGCAGCCCGCGCGGACGCTCGGCGAGCCCCATCGTCAGCAGGCTGAGGAACGCCGGCGGCACGTCGGGGATCGCCGACAGCAGCACGTAGAGCTCGACATCCGGCCCGTCCGGCCCGAGCCCGAACGCGAGCAGCGCACCGTGCGGCGGCAGGTCGAACCGCCCGCCGAGCACCAGCCCCAGGAGCTGCATGATGCCGGGCAGGCGATGGCCGATGCCGAGCGCATCCATCACCGGCTGCAGATCGGCGAGCCGCAGCGCCTGGGTGCACGCGAACGTGAGCCGCTGGCCGCCGAGATCGCGCTGGGCGGCCATCGTGGTGAACAACGGCTTGAGCCCGGGCACCATCCGCAGCGCGGCCTGGACGATGCCGGCCAGGTCGCGCGGCAGGTTCTCGATCGTGCCGGCGTCGCCGGGCAGCTCGTAATAGACCTTCGACGCGTAGAGCCCGTCGCGGTCGTAGCTGGAGCCGAAGAACGCGCCGTAGTCGAGGTGGCCGCCCGGCCGCGCGAAGCCCCGGAACGGCTCGCTCGCCTGGTCGAACCAGTGCAGCGCGTCGCGGCCGATGAAGTCGCGGATCAGCTTGCGCATTTCGCGCGTCGACTCGTCGCGCCGGTCGATCGCGGACGCCTCCGGCGGCAACGGCTCGATCGTGAAGCGCAGCTTGCCCGGCTGGCTTTCCGAGAAGCTGGGTTCGAACGGCACCGCCATCGGCATCAGCGCGTTGTCGCGAAACCGCAGATCGTCGGTGCCGTCGCCGAACGTGCGCAGGAACAGGTCGCGCGACGGCGCGAAGGGATCGGCGGTGCCGAGGCTTCTCGCGGCGCTTTTCAGGCGGCGTTCGACCCGGGCGACGACCGGCTCGCGGGATGAGGTCAGGGGCATGGCTCGGCTCCGGCAGGGTTCGGGAATGGCGCAGCGCACGCAACGCCGGTTCAGTGCGGGCGGTTCGAGTAGTAGCTCGCGCCGTTGTGCGTGCCGACGCCGTAGCCCGCCTTCACCGGCACGCCCGCGCCGAGGCCGATGCCGGCGCCGATATCGCCGACGCCGTCCAGCATCTCGCGCGCCATCGCCGGGATCGGCACCGGCTTCGACGTCATCTGCGGCGCCTCGCGCGGCTGCGAGAACTGCTCGATCTGCGTATCAGTGGTCGCGGTATCGGCCAGCCACAGCTCGCACGCGTTGACCAGGTCGTAGTCGGTGGGGTCGACCGTCGACTTGTGGTTCGACGAGACGTCCGGATTGGCGATCTGGTCGATGCTGAGCAGCGGGCCGGTCGCCTTGTTGACGCGATCGACGTTGTTGGCCAGCCACGCGGTGATGATCGTGCCGCAGGTCGCCAGCGTGCGATAGCGCGAGCTGGTGCGCGCGCCGCCCAGATCGTAGGTCGCGACCTGGTCGATCACCTGCCACATGTCCTTGGCGCCGTAGCAGCCGCGGATCTCGGGATCCTGCAGCAGATCGATCATGAACTTGACCTGCGACTGGATCTCGCGCGCGGCGTAATGCGCCATCCCGTAGCCGTGCAACGACAGGTTGCCGGCGAGATCGCGGGCGGCCTTGCGCACCTGCTGGTGGTTGATCGGGTTCGGCACGCTCGCGCGCAGCAGCGAGTCGACTTCGGTCTGGCGCACGAACGACGAGACGGACGACACGAAGCGGATCCACAGATCGTTGAACTCGCGGTTGCCCGCGGTATTCGGATCGCCGCCCGGCACGCCGAGCGTGATGGCCGCGAAGTTCTTGCGCTCCTGCTCGGAGATGCGGTTCGGCGTCTCGCGCCAGTAGCGATAGAGCAGCTTGCCGGCATTGCCGGGGCCGATCGGCAGCGTGCCGTGCTGGAACTGCTCGACGATGCGGTCGACGACCTGGAACACCTTGAGCTCGTCGAACATCGCGGCGACGATCATCGGGCCCATCACGCGCACGTTGTCGGCCACGATGTTCGCATCCTCCAGATCCTCGAGGTTCGGCAGGTCGATGCCGAGATCGGCGATCGCGTCCTCGCCGCCGATGTTCTGGACGGTGTTGAGCTCCTCGTTGATGCGGCGGCGCAACTGCGGCTCGTCGGCCTGGATCTTGCGGGCCTGCAGGCCGCGCATCACGCGCGCGAATTCGATGGTGACCACGCCCGGCTTCTCGCCGCCGCGGCCGTCGGGATCGCCCTCGATGCACAGCAGCGCCAGCACCCGCTGCGCGAGCGCCCCGTACGAATTGGCTTCGCCCACCGCCGCGAAGAACTGGCGGGTAAAGGCGTTCATCAGCCCGCTGCCGTCGTCCGGCACGGTCCTGCCGTCCACGACCTTCACGGGGGGCGGCGTGGCCCCGTCGACCGCGAGGATGCCCAGCACCAGCGCGACGAGCGTGATCGACACGGCCTCGGTGTCCGCGCCGTTCGCGCCATTGGCGCCGCCCGCGTCGTCCGCGTCGAACACCAGCTGGCCGTTCAGCTCGGAGAGCAACGGCGGGTCGATCAGCGACTTGCTGGCGAGCAGTTCGCGGGTGGCGACGAACAGCGGATCGCAAACCTCCGCGACGCCGTCGGACGGCTTCTTGTCGTAGACGACTGCGAGGATGGCCTTGCACAACGCGAGCTGCTCCCGCTCGGCGGCGACCGGCGGCCGCTTCAGCGACTCGAGCCGGTTGACGATATCGACCAGCCCGTCGCGTGCCCGGGTCTCGAGGTCGACGAGGTCGAGGAAGCGGACTTGATGATTGACTTGAAACATTTAACTTCTCCTTGAAATCCGGTCGGTTCGGAGGAATGAACGGGATCCGGCGCGCAAGTCAGCCGTCGTCGGCACTGCCTTCCTTGCCCGTGCAACCGTCGTCGCCCGCCGCGTCGTAGGCATCGATGCGGCCGGCCAGCGCGCGCAGCGCCGCCGCCGCGTCGAGCATGCCGGCGCCGCAGCCGTCGGCCGCGCCGGGCGCAAACGGACGCGCGGTGGCGACGAGCAGATCGCGCACCGTCGCGCCGTCGAGCGGATAGGCGCGGCGCTGCGCGTACGCGACGAGCAGCGCCGCGGCGCCCGCGACGAACGGCGCGGCGAAGCTGGTGCCGGTCGCCAGTTGATAGGCCTCGATCGCGCTCGTCAGCACCCGTTCGCCCGGTGCGCAAAGCGCGACATGCGGGCCGCGCGTCGAGAACGCGGTCGGCCGCTCGTCGTCGCCCACGGCGCCGACCGCGATCACCTGCGGGTAGGCAGCGGGCCAGTAGCGGGTCACGCTGCCGTTGTTGCCGCTCGCGGCAACCAGGATGCAGCCGCGCGCGGCGGCATACGCGATCGTGTCGGCATGCGGTTTCGGGCGGTTGGCGGCGATCGTCGCATCGTCGGTGCCGAAGCTCATGTTGATGATCTTGGCGCCGAGATCGACCGCGAGCTTGAGCGCGCGATCGAGGTCGGCGATCGCGCCGAGTCCGACCGCATGCGCCTTGCCCGGCAAGCGGGCGGCCGCCAGCGCGCGCATCGGCAGGATGCGGCAGTCGCCGCCGAGTCCGCGCGGCATCGCCACGCCCTCGGCGGCGATGATGCCCGCGCAGCCCATGCCGTGACCGACGAAGCGGTCCTCGGGAAAATCGCCGCGATGGCCATGCCCGCTCAGCAGTTGCACGCCGGGCGACAAGTCGCCGGGCTCCAGCCGCACGGTGTCGGCGCCCGTGCGGAACGCATGGGCGAATTCGGGATGCCGGCGGGCGATGCCGCTGTCGATGAGACCGACCGTGACACCGCTGTCGCCGCGCTCGATCGCATGCGCGTCGGCCATGCGCACCAGCGCGCGCGCATCCTGCGCGAACCGCGCGGCCGGCGGCACGGGCGCCAGCCGGCCCGGCGCGTCCATCGGGACCATCGCGACGTAGTTGGGCGTCACGCTTTCCACGGTCGCGAGCTGGGCGAGCGCGTCGCACAGCTCGCCGATCGCCGTGCCGGCCGGCACGCGCAGCAGCAGCGTGCGGGCCATGCCCGTCGCTTGCTCGATCGCGTCGTATCCGCGGTGCGCGTGCCCGGGCACCCAGCGCCCGGCCACCGCGCTGAACGGGCGCACCGCGAGAAAGCGGCCGGCGAACGCAACCACGATGCGGTCGACCGGACCGCCGTCGATGCGTTGCGCGGCGGCCAGCGCGCCGCGCGTCACGTCGCGGATCGACGGCACGTCCTCGGGCGCTTCGCCGAGCGCCAGCTTCACGAGCAGGCTGGTCGGCAGGCTGAACTGCCGCTCGCCGGGCGATGCCCAGGGCGTGCCGAGTGCGCAGATCGTCATGGTCGCGCCTCCTCCTGGCCGGGAATGGCGGCCAGGGTCATCGGCCTGGCGGCGGATGCCGCCGGCGGCGCGAATGCGCTCAGGTCGAACGCCATCGCGGCCGCATGCCGGCTCGTCGGCGAGACGGCGAGTTCGCCGGCCCACTGGTCGCGGCCGGGCGCGAGCAGCAGCTCGCCGTCCGCCGATTGCAGCACGGCGACCGGGCGATTGCCGATCCGCACCAGCGGCGCGTGCGCGCCATTGACGAGGTTGCGCCCGATCACGCGCAGCAGCGGCCCCGCATCGGGCTGCGCATCGGCGGCGGGCGCCACGGGCTCGACCCGCTCGACGCTCGGCGCGGACGCCCGGTCGAGCGCCCGGCGCAGCCGGTCCACGGACAGATTGGTGACGCGGCCGATCGCATGCACCATGTCGCGCTGCTCGGCCTGCTGAAATTGCCTGACGGTGCGCACGCCGGCCCATTCCAGCCGCTTGCGGTCCTCGGGCGAGAGTTCGTCGCCCAGCGCGTCGAGCGGCTGGTCCTTGCTGTCCTCGGACAGCGCGATCGCGTTCTCCTCGATCGCCGGCCGCGTGATGGTCGTGAAGACCAGATGGAAGGTGCTGCTGTCGGTGTCGCCCGGGCCGGCCGGACGAATCCAGACCTCGCTTTCGACGAACTCGACATGGGCGCGCAGATCGAGGTTGACGTCCTTGATCGCGAAGGTCAGCGGCAGGTTGAGGTTGCGCGCCTTGATCGCCATCGCCGCCTGCGCGTTGTCGAGCTGGCTCTGCACGGCCTGAATGAAATCCTCGAGACGCAGGCTGGCGTTGCTGTTCATTGCCCCGCTCCATCGATCGGCACGGCTTCGAGGACGATCGCGAGCCGCGCCGGCTCCGGATCGAAGGCCGTGCGCGTCAGGAACTGCGGCAGGTCGCCGACCAGTTCGATGCCGCCGGCGCCGCGCGCGATGCGCAGGTCGAGCGGCAGTTCCATGACCACCGAGCGCACCCGCAGCCCCTGCGCCGCACCCGCGGTCAGCTGTTCGGCAATGTCGGCGAACGCGCCCAGCGTCTCGCCCAGCGGCCGCGGCGCAATCATGCCGGTTCTCCTCGGGAGGATGCGGGCGCCGCCGAAGCGGCGGGCGCGGCCGGTGCAGCAGGCGCCGCCGGCACGGTGGCAGGCGCAGGCGTCGCGGCTGGCGTGGGCGTGGGCGCGGACGCCGCCACCGGCGCCACAGGCTGGGCAGCCGCCGCCGGTGGCGCGATCCGCGCCGCCGGCCGGCTGTGCCGCTCCAGCAGATTGCGCGACGCCTCGTCGACGAAACGGTCGAGCGGCAGCGTCTCCGACGCGAAATTGATGCTCACCTTCCCGGTCAACGTCGCCTTGAGATCGGTGTCGGTCTGCGCATTGACCGCGACGGTGGAGACCGTGGTGACCACGTCGCCCGACGTGCCCCGTCCGCCCCAGGTCGTCTGTCCCGACGACGGATCGTTCGACGTCGCATACTGCACGGCGGCCCGGTCGCGCGCCTTGGCCTGGAAATTGAGGCTGGCGGCGATCGTGCCGTCCTTGACCACGACCCGCTGCATGCCCAGCAGCACCATCGTCGACAGCGTCGACAACCGATGCTGCGCGACGCGCTCGCGGGCGCGGGGCAGCACCACCGATTCGAGCGTCTGGGCGTCGAACGCGCCGTCGGCGGCACCGAAATCGGCGAGCCACGCGGGCGCGGGTGCCGCGTCGTCGTCGCCGGGCCGCACCACCGGCGCGAGGCGGTATTCGCCGCCGTCCTGCACCAGCGTCACGTCGTGCGGATACTGCTCGACCAGCCACGCGCGCGCCTGCCCGTCGGTCACGTTCTCCTGCGTGAACTGGTCCAGCGGCTTGGCCACCGCGCCGACCAGGTCGGCGAAACTCTCCACCTGCTTGATCGAGCTGTCGACGATCGCGTCGTACGTGCCATGCACGAGGCTCGCGACGAAGGTCGGAAAGTCGATCGCGTCGGCCAGCGCCGCCGCCCGCCGGCCGATGGCGTCCGTCGCCTTCTCCTTGGGAGGCGCCGATCCACCCGGGCCGCCGGCCGGCGCCGCTTGCGGCAACGCGCCGTCCTGCCTGGCCGGGTCGCCCGATCCGGCGCCGTCGACGATCTCGCGGCCGAACGCGTCGCGAGCCAGTGCCACCGCGGGCGCGATCGCGCCGCGGGGTGGCGGAGGGGGAATGTGGCGAGCCATCGCGCGTGTCCCTCGGGGATCAGGCAGGTTGCGGTTCGCGCGCCGCGGGCTGCGTGGCGCTTGCCGGCAGCGGCGGCGCGCCGTCGGCGCCGTGCACGGTCTGGAAGCGGCCGTCGCCGTTCAGCGTCACCTCCGTCACGCCGAGCTGATCCTCCTCGCCGGCATGCCGGAACGTGGTGGTGATGCGCAGCGTGATGCTCGCCCGTTCGGGCGTGCCGGCACCACGGCCGATATCCGCACGGACGAACGCGGTCCAGCCGTCGAGCATCTGCCCCTGGCCGGGGACGATCGTCACGTCGCCGACCGCGCCGCCCTGCCACGCCCAGTCGATCGACACCGGCGCCGACGTGCGGCCGCTCGGCCCTTCGATGTACGGCCAGTCGTCGAGCGTGATGTGCTGACCGGGCATGCGCGGCTGCCCTGCGCCGCCCGCCAGCGCATTGGCGGGCTGGACCAGCCCGGCCAGCTGCGCGAGATCGTAGCTGCGCCCGTCGCGGCGCTCGGTGCGCCGGGTCAGGCTCACGCCGAAGCCGAATGCGTCGCCCGCGGCCGGCGGCTCGGCGCCGAGCGCGTAGCCTGCGCCCGCCGCGCTGCCGCGATTGATCAGGTGACCGAACGTGCCGCCCGAATGCATGAGCTGGATCACGCCGATGCCGGCCGCCGCCTCGTATTCCGACACGAAATCCTCGTAGGTCATGATGTAGCGGCTGCCGGTCGCGTGGGTCGGCGGCAGCGTACGCGCGCCGGGATGGCCCGGCGTGCCGACCACGCGGTCCAGCGGATCGGTGATCCGCACGAAATACGCGTCGCCGCTGCGATACATGCCCGTCACCACCACCGCGTGGAAGAAGTTGACCGGCGCGCGCACGACTTCGGCGACCCAGACCGGCCCGTTCGCCTCCAGCAGCCGCCGGAAGCCTTCGGGCGCGAAGCACGCATTGGGTTCGACCGTGAGGGTCGACGCACCGGCGAACCCCGCCACCTCGGCCGGCGCCAGGCCGTCCCGCATCTGGCGCTCGAGGCTGATGCAGCGCGCCAGCAGCGCCGGATCGACGCTCTGGTTGTCGCGCCAGCCGAGCACCATCGACGCGGCCGTCGCCCAGCAGCCCATGTCGGTCGGCTGCGGGGTCATCTGCACCTCGTCCCAGTTCACCGTCCAGTCGTCGGCGCCCAGCGCGCGCGCGGCGCCCGGGGCGACCGACAGCGCCTGGCTCATGCCGAAGAAGCCGCGGCTCGGGATCGGCGCCTTCAGATGGCCGACATACGCGAGCGTTCCCGCGGCCATCGTGCCGGTCGACAGGCTGGCGAGATCGCCCGGCGGCACCCAGTGCGGCGGCACGCTGACGATCGGCCTGCCCGCATCCTGGAACGACTGGACGACCAGTTGCGAGCAGAAGAAGTTGTCGGTGTCCGCGCCCTCGCCGAGCTCGATGCGGCCGACGAACCGGCGGCAGCGCTCCGCCGCGTCGCCCGACAGCAGGTCGCACGCGCGGCGGTCGATCAGGTAGCTGCCGCAGCGGACCAGCCCGACATAGTTGAAGCCGCGATCGAGGTAGCGCGCGGCGGCATCGGCGACCTGCCGCTGCTGCGTATCGGTCAGGCCCGGCACCCGAAACGCGACCGCGAGGCGCGCGTCGGCCAGCGCATCCGCGAGCGGGCGCAGCTGGACCCCGCCGGGAATGGCCTCGATCACCTGCCCGCCCTGGCCGACGTAGAGCATCGCGTGGCTGACCTCGGCGCCGGAGCCGGCGCGAATGACGCCGGAGCCGGGATTGCCGGTGGTGCTGAGAATGATGTCGCCGATCTCCAGTGCGTCGGTGCCGATCGACAGGCCGCCGACGCCGGGATCGAGCGGAATGTCGTCGCCGAAGCCGCGCGCGGCGAACCCCAGCGCCTGGCCGGCCGCCTGCGGCTGGCAGGTGCGGCTGGTGACGAGCCGCATGTAGTAGTCCCAGTCCCAGTTGCCGTCGGGGCACGCGGTATGGCCGGTCGAGGTATCGGCCTCGCGATGGCCCATGATCGTCGTGCGATTGATCGGCAGCTGATACTTGTCGCACAGCGACGCGACCAGCGCCGCCGAGGTTTCGTACTGGAGCTGGGTCGGCGCCAGCGCGTCGAAATGCTGGACGGTGCCGTTGCGACGCGGGTAGTCGGCGCCGCCACGCTTCACCGCGATATGTTCGATGCCGATGCTGCGCTGGTTCGAGCCCTTGCAATGCCACGCCGTGTCGGCCTCGGAAACGAACTGGACGACTTCGCCCGCCTGCCCGACCAGGTAATGCGAACTCACCTTGGACGTGGCATTGGTGAAGGTATTCACCACCTGCTGGACGGTGGGCACGTCGGCGATGTGGATGATGATGCGGTCGATCGACTTGCTGCCGCGCCCCTCGTCGAAATTCGGGCTGGCCGCGGTGCGCGTGACGAGACTGTTCTCGCGCGCCCCCAGCGCCAGCGCGCTGGCGGTCGCGGGCGGTTCGGCGGCCGTATCGTCGTCGCTGTACGGCGGCGTATCGATGCCGTACGCCTCCGGGTCGTCGCTCAGGCCGCGCGACCACGCGAGCGCCGACGCGGTGGCGATCGTGCCCGACGCGGCGCGCGAGACGCCGACGAAGAGGCTCACCGGGCTGCCGACGCTCACGCCGGCCGACAGCGTGACGCCGACGAATTCGCCGCGGGCGTTGAACAGCGCCGAGATGCCGCCGGCCGGGCTTTCGCCGATCATCACGCCTGCCGTCGTGCCGGCGCCCGAGAAATCGTCGATATGGCCGCGCAGCAGGCTGATCTGGCCGGTGAGGCTTGCCGACACGATGTAGCCGAAGTCGAGTTCGCCCGACACGAAGACGCCGATGTCGTCGCCATTGGCGTCGAAGATGAGGCCGACCGCGCCCGCGCCTCCGGTTTCCAGCCCGGCCCCCGCACCCGCGCCGATCGACACCGACAGGCCGTTGCGCATCGCGACCGGCAGCAGCAGCAGCAGCGACGCGGTGGCCGGATTCGCGCCCAGCATCGCGCGCAGCGCGGCCCGCTCGACGGTCGACAGCTTGCGCGGCCGCGGCCAGGTAAAGCCGCGGCGCTCGCCGGCGATGCGGAACTCGGCATCGTCGCCCATCCCCTGCGAGACGGGCGCCGGTGCGACGGCGGGCCCCGGGCGCGCGGCCGGCACCGGTGCCAGCGCGGGCGGCGTCGCCGCGACCGGCGGTGCTGCGACCGGCGTTGCGGCATTGAGCGGCGGAAGCGGACCGAAGCCGTCGTCGTAATGGACGTCGTGGCGCGGCGCGGCGGGCTCGACGGCCGGCTGCGGCGTGCCGGTGCCGGCGCCTGGCGCGGCGGGCGCCGGCACTGCGGTGGCGCCCGGCCGGGTGCCGTCGCCCGCCCAGTTCAACAGCGGGCTCCTGACGGCGGCGGTGCCTCGCGTCGGGAACACGCGAACCCTGCGCAATCCCCGGTCGCTGAGCCCCGACAGCGACACGTACGGGCTGTCGGCGTTCGGCAGGACGTCGACCGTCCACGCATCGGCATCGGGCGACGCGGCGGTGGCGAGACCAAACCACAGCCGGCCCTGGCCCGCGAAGCGCGCCAGCACCGCCGGCGGCACCATGAACACCGCTTCGCCGCGCGGGATCGCCAGCAGGCCGTCCTCGCGACTGGTATAGAACGTCGACGACGTGCGCCCTTCCTTGCGCATGAACAGCGCGGGATCGGTGGCGATCACCAGTTCCGCGACGCACGGCGCGTGGCCGACGCGAATCGTGAAGCCCAGCATCGGGAAACGGTCGGTCAGGACCATGCGGTTGGGATGGAGTTGCGCTGCCATGTCGTGTCCTCAGCTCTGGTTTTGATCGGGCTCGTCGCGACGGCCGCCGAGCATCGGCTTGCTGCGCGCATCGATCGCGCGCCGTTCGAATTCCTGCGGGGGAAGAATCGCCAGATCCGGTTCCGGGTCGCCGATGTCGGGGATTGCGTGGTGTGTCGCCTCGAACTGGGCGATCGCGCGCGCCAGCAGTTGCGCCAGCAGCTTGGCGTGCACCGGGCTGATCGCGACGCGGCTCATCAACTGGACGTTGCCGGACTGCGGCTCGACCTGCCCGGCATCGATCAGGAATTCGAACGCGTTATGCCCGACCTCGAAATAGTTCGCGTAACTGGCGAGCAGCGGCCGTGGCTGGCCGGCCGGCTGGGCCGGGTCCGGCGGGGCGTCCTGAAGTGGCTCGATGACGTGCACGACGGCCTCCTTGCATGGCGACGGGCGGTCTGTCCGTTCGTCTTCGCAAGGAGCGGGCCAACCTGCGCGTGCCGACGCAAGCGCATGATTTGCCGTGGAATTTCCCGGCCGGGGCGGAATGCGCGAACGCTGCCGGGCTGTACCATGTGACAGCCGGGGCTGTTACACCGATGCAGTGTTGCCGGCATCCAGGTTGTACTTGGCCAGCTTGCGGTACAGCGTCATGCGCGACCAGTTCATCTGGCGCGCCGCTTCCATCTTGTTCCAGTTGGTTTCGCGCAGTACCGAGACCAGCCGTTCGCGCTCCTGTTCGCCGGCGGAAAAGTCCTGCAGGAACAGGCGGCGAAACGCCGGCGGCAGGTCGCCCAGCCCGAACGGGCGCCCTTCCGGCGCGTCGATGAACAACGCCTCGACCAGGTTGCGCAGCTCGCGCACGTTGCCCGGCCACCGGTAGTGCCGCATGCATTCGAGCAGCGCCGGATCGGGCCGCCCCACCCGCATCGCCCGCCGCTGGTTGTGTTCGGCGACGAAGTGATCGACGATCGACGCGATATCCTCCGGCCGTTCCCGCAGCGGCGGAATCTCGATGCGCGCGACGTTCAGGCGATAGAACAGGTCGGCGCGGAAACGGCGTTCGGCGACAAGCTCCTCCAGGCTTTCGTTGCTGGCCGCCACGATCCGGACATCGACCGGCCGCCGGCGCAGCGAGCCGACCGGCATCACCGTGCGGTCTTCGAGCAGGCGCAGCAGCTTGGCCTGGACGGCGGGCGGCATCTCGCTGACTTCGTCGAGGAACAGCGTGCCGCCGTCGGCCTCGACGAAGCGGCCGGGAAACGCGTGCTGGGCGCTGGTGAAGGCGCCGCGCTCATGGCCGAACATCTCGGATTCGAACAGGCTGTCGGGCACCGCGGCGCAGTTCACCGCGATGAACGGCTTGTCGGTCCGGGTGCTGAGGTGATGGACGGCGGTGGCGACGCGCTCCTTGCCGGTGCCGGTCTCGCCGGTCACGAGCACCGTCGTATCGGTCTGCGCGACCTTCGCCAGATAGCGGCGCAGGTCGGTCATCGCCGGGCTCGAGCCGTGCAGCCCGAGTGAGGTCGCGTAAATGCCGCCGGTCGTGCTCATGCGCGCGCCGTTCGGCTAGCAAACCGTTGACGGATGATGCGCAGCCCCGAATTTCATCGCCACTTCCCCCCCGCTGGATATTGAGGAACAAGACAACCATCCTCGATGGCGATTGTTGGCACGCGTTTAATTAGTACTGTGATGCGTGTTGAATGGACAGCTGCGTGTCACGGCACCGGCCGATAATCAGTGTAGTGTCAATATCGCGGTTCATACAACCTGCCGACAGCCAACGTTTGCGCACGTCATGCCGGCGCGCTGGCGCGCGGGTGAGCCGATCGACTCGGGGGCCACGCGAGCTCGGGTATGCCGATGAACAGGCTCGCGCGTTGCATGCATCGGGCGCTGTTTGACCGAGACTTTTTGCGCTGATCGACGCGCGGCTGCTCATCCGACCATCGAAGCGCTATACGATCACCACGCCTGGGTTGTCAGGCGTGGTCGCGAGGGTCAGCGCGACGCTCGCCGTGCCGTGTGTCGCAACCGGGCTGCCGCGGGTCGAAACGAGGCGGCAGGCGCTGGAGGAAGCCGCGCCGGTAACGAATGACGCGAAGGGGAAAGCGGTCACAACGGGCGGAAGTTCGGAGTGGTCGACGTGGCCATTTTGAGCATCATTCGACGCCGGCACCTGCGCAACCGGATGAGTATCGCCTGACGCTGCCCGGTGCGCAGCGCGCGCTGCTTGTCCGTTACGAGATGCTCGACATGGCGGTGCGCGTGATCGGCGTTGGGTCGGTCAGCACGCGCTGTTATGAGGCGCTCTTCATGGCCGATGGGAAGACCCCGCTCTTTTTGCAGGTCAAGGAGGCGCGCGCGTTCGTTCTGGAGGACTACCTGCCGGCGAACACATTTCCCGACCACGGCGAGCGGGTGGTCAGCTGACAGCACCTGCTACAGTCGGCGAGCAACATTTTCCTCGGCTGGTCCAGAGTTCGCTGCGCCGGCAACAATTTCTATGTCCGTCAATTGCGCGACATGAAAGCCGCGGTCTCCTTCAGAACTTTTGATGCGCAGCTTGCCGTCCGCAAAATGCGGGTCGGCTTCAAGTTCAGACATCTGCACCGCCTTGACGAAGCCAGGTCAACGACCTTGAGATCGGAGAAGATGCTTTCCTGCGTCACGGGAAGGCGATTTACCCACGCACCTTACGGAAAGAGAGTCTAGGCTCTCCTGACCAAAACTCAAAAAAAGAATCTTCCGAGGAGGGCCATATGGACAATTCCGGCGAAGACTCCACTACCTACGCACGCATCCAGCCACGCCATGCGATTGGCGAATTCGCAAGCGTGCTTTCACATCTGCGCGGGCTGCTGTTCATTCTGCTGACCGCATACATCGTGTTGTCGATCGTCATGTACTACGTCGGCGGGGCCGTTGATACCGCCACGCGAACACCGGCCACCCCGGGCCAGGTGGCCTATTTTTGCGCGATCACCGCGTTGACGATCGGGTACGGCGACGTGATACCTACCACCGATCTGGGCCGCTTCGTTGCGGTGTTGCTCGGGTTTCATGGTGTCCTGATCACCGGACTCGTGACGGCGGCAGCGGTCTATGGCGTTCAGGCGGCGGCGCACCGCGCAGGCATCCGGCCACGTCAGGCAGGCGGACCGCCACGTATCGCTCAGCGCGGCCCCGGCGCAACCGGCGGCCCGGCGCGGTAGCCGCCGCCGAGCGCCTTGGTCAGTGCGATAGCCTCGCTGATCTTCCGGCCATTGACGTTCAGTAGTGCGATCTGTTCGCCGATCAGGGGCTGTCGCGCTTCAATGGCCAGATAGCGGCTGGCAAGCCCCCGCTGGTAGCGGGCCTCGGCATTGTCCCGGGGGGAGGCTACCGCCTGCACCTTGCTTTGCTGCAGCCTTGCCTCGTTGTCGAGCGCCTCCGGACGCGTGCCGGTCATGGCGACGTCGCGCACCGCAATCCTGACGATGCGACCGTTCACCTCCTGGACGACGTCGATCGCATCGGCATGGACGTGGGCATCGTCGGTGCGCGGCGTGCGGTCGATCATCCAGATCACCAGCGCCGGCAGCACCGGCATGACAAGGACTAGCGCGATGGCAAGT
Organism: Burkholderia sp. Bp9140; assembly: GCF_003853425.1. Classification (NCBI taxonomy): domain Bacteria; kingdom Pseudomonadati; phylum Pseudomonadota; class Betaproteobacteria; order Burkholderiales; family Burkholderiaceae; genus Burkholderia; species Burkholderia sp. Bp9140. The sequence continues at coordinate 56,037 of NZ_QTPQ01000008.1, read as the reverse complement.
CAGGTCTTGCTCTTTTCGTTGCCCGCGGTCGTCATGATGGTCAGCCAAGGGTGGTCAGATCAGCAGTCAGGTAACGACGGAGAAGATGGCGACCAGCGCGAGGTACGCAAGGGCCGGCGCGCCCAGCCAGTAGCCGGCCGCGACGCGTTGCAGTATCAGATGACAGACGATGGCAAGCACGACACCGGCGATGATGCCGAACATCCAGTCGGGATATTGCGAGAATGATTCGCGTTATCGAATCGACGTTACGCCCCCGAAAATTGCCCTATGCATTTCTCGGTGTTTGAAACTAGATTGGGTAGATTCAGAGTCGCTTGCGGTCTCTGTCTGCAACGGTTCGGCTGTATCGATCAGAAGACGATTGAATCTCGGGAGCGTTCCATGAGCACAGTCTCGATTCTGTTGTCGGCCTTCGTTGTGTCCACGATAGGTCTGATCACGTTTATCGTCAGCCTTCGCTATGGATGGCTGGACGGTTCGCAGAAGTCGGCCGAAGTAATATTCGCCTCCGGGGAAATCGGCCGCACCGAGGAGCCGTCGGCCACCGGCCAGCAGCGAGCGGCATTGCAGGCGGTCACGACGCCCACGGAAATGCCGGCGCCATCCGCCATACCCGATTCGGAAATGGTGGCACGGGCCGAGGCGGACCGCTCCACTTCCCTCGTGGTGTTCTTCTTCCTGTGCAGCGCGATGGTGTGGCTGCTGGTGGCGTCCCTGGGCGGGCTGACCGCTTCGCTCAAGCTGCATATGCCCGATGCATTGGCCTCGCAGGCTTGGCTGTCGTTCGGACGCATCCGCACCGTGCATCTGAACGCCGTGGCCTATGGCTGGGCGCCAATGGCCGGCCTCGGCATTGCGCTGTTCGTGCTGCCCCGGGTGCTGAAGACGCGCCTGGTGGGCGGCAACTACGCGATCCTGGGCGCCATGATGTGGAACGCCGGCGTGGTCGCCGGCCTCGGAAGCATTGCGGTGGGGATCACCGACGGCATGGAATGGCTCGAGATTCCCTGGCAGATCGGCATCGTTTTCGCTGTCGGTGGAGCGTTGATCGGGTTGCCGCTGGTACTGACGTTGCTGGCAAGCCGGGTCACCCATCTGTACGTGTCCGTCTGGTACATGGGATGCGCGCTGTTCTGGTTCCCGGTGCTGTATCTCGTTGCCAAGATCCCCTATGTGCATTTCGGAGTCGAGCAGGCCACCACGAACTGGTGGTTCGGGCACAGTGTGCTCGGCCTGTTCTACACGCCGCTCGCGCTGGCGTCGATCTATTACTTCCTGCCGAAGATCATCGGCCGGCCGATCCAGTCATACGGACTGTCGCTGCTCGGCTTCTGGACGCTTGCATTCCTGTACGGGCAGGTGGGCGGCCATCATCTGATCGGCGGGCCGGTGCCAGGCTGGATGGTCACGCTGTCGATCGTGCAGAGCGTGATGATGATCATCCCCGTCATTGCGTTCTCGGTGAACCTCCACCAAACCATGCGCGGCCACTTCCGCGCGCTGCTGCATTCGCCGACGCTGCGTTTCGTGACGCTGGGCGGGATGATGTACACGCTGAGTTCGCTCCAGGGTTCGTTCGAGGCCCTGCGCAGCGTCAACGCGATCACCCATTTCACGCACTACACGGTGGCGCATGCTCACCTTGGGCTCTACGCGTTCGTGAGCTTCGTCTTCTTCGGTTCGATCTATTTCATCGTGCCGCGCGTCACGCAGCGCGAGTGGCCTTACCCTGGTCTGATCGCGGCGCATTTCTGGTGTGTAGCGCTGGGCATCGCAATCTATTTCATCAGCCTGACCATTGCGGGAATGCTGCAGGGTCTGGCCATGCTCGACGCGTCGAAGCCATTTATCGATTCGGTCACGCTGACGGTGCCTTACCTTCGGGCGCGCTCGCTGGGCGGTGGGTTGATGGTGTTGGGGCATCTGTTCTTCATTGCCAACTTCATCTGCGTCATCCTTGGGCTGGGCCCCAATCGCGACAAGCCCGCGATGTTCGCGCTTGCCCGACTGGAAAAGGCGGGAGCCGATTCATGAGCAATATCACCTTGCTGATTGGCGCCGGCATGGTCATGCTGGCCCTGGCCACCAGCGCGCTGGTGGTGATGCCTTACATGCAGTTGCGGGACGTGAAGCCCGCCGCGGGGCTGAAGCCCTATACGTCGGCCGAACTCCGGGGCCGGCAGGTCTACATCAGCAACGGCTGCATCTACTGCCATTCGCAACAGCCGCGGGACCCATCCTTCGCCCCCGATGGCAAACGCGGATGGGGCCGGGCATCGGTTGCGGCCGATTACTACTACGATCATCCGCACCTGCTGGGCACCATGCGCACCGGGCCGGACCTTTTCAACATCGGCGCCCGCCAGCCCAGTGCGGACTGGCACCTCGGCCACCTGTACCAGCCGCGCGCCTATGTGCCGCAGAGCATCATGCCGAGCTATCCGTTCCTGTTCGACGTCAAGGACGCCGTCGACCCCGGGGAAAAGGCGCTGACGTTGCCGCCCGGCGCCGCGCCGCCGGGCAAGGTGGTGGTGGCAACGCCTGAAGCGCTCGACCTGGTTGCGTACCTGAAGGCGCTCGATCACACCTACTCCGCGCTTCCCACGGCCGGCGACGCCGCGGGCAAGCCGGCCCAGTAGTGCATTGCCAATAGCGCGCTGCCAGCGCTGCCGACTGCCGGGAACCCACGCCATGCCAGAGACACCCCCACCGATTCAGCCCTCCCGGCAGGAGCAGCGGGAGCTAGCGGACCCCCATGAAAGCCATACCCCGATTCCGCGAGCCGTTCTGGTACTCGTGGCCTTGCTGATCGTCTGGGGCTTCTACTACATTGCGCGGGCGCCGATCAACATTCCGGCCGAACTGGGCGACGGGCGCACCGTCGGCGCATTGGGCGGCAAGAAAGCCGCGAGCGGCGGCGCAGTGGATGGCGCGGCCGTGTTCTCGGCGAACTGCGCGGCCTGCCACCAGGGGACCGGGCTCGGGCTGCCCGGCGTGTTTCCGCCGCTGGCGGGCTCGGAGTGGGTCCAGGGAAAGCCGGAGACCGTGGCGGCGATCGTGCTGCATGGCATCACCGGCCAGCTGACGGTCAAGAGCAACACGTTCAATGGCGCCATGCCGCCGTTCGCGGCCCAGCTCAGCGATGCCGAAATTGCCGCCGTGCTCAGCTATGCGCGAAGCCAGTGGGGCAACAGCGCGCCACCGCTGACGGCGGAACTGGTCGGCCAGGTACGTGCCGCCACCAAGGACAAGGCGAGCCCCTTCGATGGCGACAAGGAGTTGAACGCGCTCAAGTAGTGACGAAATGACCGATGGAATCGACAGCCATGGAATCTCCGGCACGCTGCCAGCCGCCGAGCCTGCGCGCGGCGGCCTTTGGCTGCCTGGTATTGTGCGTGGCGTTTGTTGTCCTGCTCTCGTGGCTGACGCGGGGCATGCAGGTATGGACGCTGGACGCGCGTCGCGGCGCGATGGCGGCGACGGAACAACTGATGGCCCCGGCAGTGAGCCTGCGCGATGCGCGTGGCAATCCATTCATACCATGGGGTGTGGCGTCGACGTCTGGCGTAGTCTATCTCGTGGATTTCATCTATACACGCTGCAACTCGGTCTGCAACGCGCTCGGTCCGGAGTTCCTCCAGCTTCAGCGCGCTATCGAAGCGCAGGGCCTGGATCGGCGGGTCAGGCTTCTTTCCATCTCCATCGATGCCGGGCGCGACGATTCTCCGAGTCTCGCTGCCTATGAGGCACGGCAGCGCGCCGATGGCCGCATTTGGCGCGTCACCGCGCCGCTGACGACCACCGGACAATCCGCGTTGCTGCGTGCGCTCAATGTGATAGCCATTCCTGACGGGATGGGCGGCTTCGTGCACAACGGGGAGATCCATGTGATCGACCAACGCGGCGTGGTGCTTGGTCTGTGTAACTACGCCGAATTTGGCCAGGCGTTGCAGGTGGCGCAACGCGCAGCGCAAAAGGCGGGGCGATGAAACCCGTATCCACCGTCAAGAGTCCTTACGCGTTCCATCCGTTTGGTTCGGGGATCGCGTGGGGCCTCTTGTGCCTGCCTTTTGTCTTGCTTGCGGCGCCAGTGCGTAATGCGATCGAGTCAGGCATGACGCTCCAGATGCTGACCCAATTTCCGCTCCTAATGGCCTCGGGTTTTGCCGCAACTGCCCTGGTCTCACGCCGCCATGCGGGCAGCCACGCCATGGATGCGCTGATGCGCTTGGGACTTGTGCCGCTGTTGTCTACCTCGCTTTGCCTCATGTTCTGGATGGTGCCGCTTGCGCTGGACTTGGCACGGCTGCATGCGGACGTCAATGCAGCGAAATATGGCTCGCTGCTGGTTGCTGGCGCGGCGCTTCAGCAGGGACTGAAACGGGCACCGGCGGCGGTACTCGTGTTCTTTGCCGGCAATCTGGTCTGGATGCTCGCAACCGTAGGCATGCTGTTTTACGACGCCGAGACCCGGCTGTGCGCCAGCTTTCTCCTGGATGATCAAAGGCTGGCAGGCATTGGCCTGGTCGGCTGTGCCATAGCGATAACCTTTGTGCTCATCCTGCATCTGCACCGGCTCCCGGGATATGGTTTTAGTGCCCCGGATTGACAGTAACGGCAACGCAAAACCCGCCGTTTTACCCGTGCCTGTCCGTGTCCGGTGCCGCAGCCATGACGTCCTTGCCGCCGAGCACGGCGCGAATCGCGTTGGCCTGCACCGGCTTAGATAATCTGCATGACGAACTGAAAAGCCGGTCGCGGCACTCGGGCTGATCGCCGGCGATGCTTGACCTTGATGCCGTTCCTGACTGGCAAAGTGTTCCACCACTCGATACAGGTTGTGGTGCTTGCATACTTGGGCGCAACTCATGATATCGGCGCAGGGTGTCGGCCTTTCGCGAAATCGCTCGTCAACCCGGCGATCAAGCGCCCCTCCCGGCCAACCGGAATCGGCCAACAAGCGTCATCCGCGTGTCCACCCTTACGTTTAAATGACGAGTGCCGGTCTTCGATGCCACGAGCCGCTTCGTCAGCGAGATTATGATCTGCCGAAATGCCTCTATTCCGCATATGAAAATTTCGCAACGTGCATTGTTGCCTGCGACCCCTTCAGCGATTCTCAAGGAAATGTAAAAGGAAGCGGCTCGTCGATCGGTGCCCCGGTCGAAATAGCGACATTACGCCGCACTCCTGATTTGCAGGAACCGCGCCCGGGTCGAACCCTTCGTCTCGCCCATTTCCCGCTCGTAACCCTCTTTGCATTTGGTAACAAGTCGGGTTGATTCGTTGCGACCACATGCCGTAAATTTTGCGGGTCGTCCGGCGACATCCGGCAGTTGGGCGATGTTTCATGCGACATATCAGACATACCGGATACCTGGGTGGTTCGCCATCCGACCCTGCAAGCCCGCACGCCGTGCGGACTTGATCCAGCGGTCGAACTCGCAATGAGTACCGATTCGACCACATGCAGCCCGACAGGCCCCGACGCGCCGTCATTGGCACGCCGAGTTGTTCCCGTCATGCCGGACTGAAGTTGGCGTGACGGCGGGAGTCATTGTCGATCTTTTATATTTACGTCGCACTCCTAATGCACTGAGGAGATTCAACCGGGTTTTCGACGGTATCAATTAACATTGAAGAGGACAGAAAATGGAATTCGTACGAATGGGTATCGTCTTTATTCACCTCATCGCCTGCTGTGTCGCGATTGGTCTCGTGCTGACCAGCGACATCGCGATGGTCAAGCGGCTTTTGAATTCTGACGCGCCCGCCGATCTTTCGCAGGTCAACCTGCCCAGTCTGCAGCACACCGTCACGTTGGCGCTGACGGTGCTTTGGGTCACCGGCATTGCGATCATTGCATTCGATATGCGGACCCAGGGTCTCACGTATCTCCACAATCCCAAGCTGCAGGCCAAGATTGGCATCGTCGCCTTGCTGACCTTCAACGGTATCGCATTGCACTCCATGGTCCTCCCGGCATTGCAGAAAGTGGGGTCCCTGCTGGAGCTTTCCTTTGAACGGCGTATGCTTGCCATTTTCGCGGGCGTGATTTCCGCAGTCTCGTGGTTCTATGCGGCCATGCTGGGCGTCGGGCGCCCGTTGAGCTGGAAGTATTCGTTGTTCCAGATCCTGGCCGCTTACCCTGCCCTGATTGCTGGCGGAATCGCCACCATGTTGTTTATCACGGCACTGGCGAAATCCAGGAAGCCCCTTGAACAGCCGAATACCGAAGAAGTCGTGGCCTATTGATCGTCGGCACCCGAGGGATGCGCACTGCTCGCGGCAGTGTGTATCCCGTTGTCGCACAATCCGCGCTTCGGCTCGCTGGCGCGGGATCGCGAATTTTCGGGCCCAGGCGAGCCCTCGGCGCAGCGGGTACGCCTGAAGAACCGCGACGCGTCGACAACACGCATTCACTGGCGATGACAGCGGACATTCACGGTCGTGATACTCCGGATGTCCGGAAAGCGATCTGCAGCCGCCTCAACGAATCGCCTCCCCGAACGTCCGTACATGGCCGACGATGCAACATGTATCGTCGGCCTGCCAACGGCCGAAAGCCTGCTCCTTGGCTGGCGTCAGCCGTCCCCGCCAATCAGGCTTGACGCTTGCCGCGACCACCGGCAGGTTTGCCAGTCGGCTTGCGTGCCCCCGCAACTGCCTTGCCGGCGGGTTTGCCGCGCGGCTTTTGCACGCTGAACGGGCTACCGTTCAACACGCTTGCGCCTTTACCCGCAGCCCCGGCATGCTGCCCCTCAGGCTTGCGTTTGCCTTCGCCACCTTGCGGCCGCGGCTTTTTCCCGGCCACCGGCATAGCCCCCGCCCCACCTTGCGGCACCTTCGGCTTCTTCGGCTTCTTCGGCTTCTTGATGATCTGCCCCGTCGCGCTGGTTTCCGGCACGCGGTGTTCCGCTTCAAAACCCGGCTCTTCCTCACGGCGCAACGTTTTCCCGATCAGCGCCTCGATCGCGGCCAGCTGCGGTGCTTCATCGGCACATACCAGCGACACCGCCACACCGCTGGCGCCCGCGCGCCCGGTACGGCCAATCCGGTGCACATAGTCCTGCGCGACGATCGGCAGATCGACGTTGATCACCAGTGGCAGATCGTCGATATCCAGCCCGCGCGCCGCCACATCGGTCGCAACCAGCATCTGTACTTCACGCGTCTTGAAGCGCTCGAGCGCACGCAACCGCGCCGGTTGCGGCTTGTCGCCGTGGATGGTGTCGACCGCATAGCCCGCTTCATCCAGCATCGCCGCCAGGTAATCCACGCCATTGCGGGTCTTGACGAACACCAGCGCGTGCTCCCAGTTGTTCTCGGCCACCAGGTGCATGAAGAGGTCCGGCTTGTTCCGCTTGTCCACCGGCACCACCCACTGCTTGATCCTGCTGGCCGTGGCATTGGGCGGGCTGACGCTGATATTGACCGGGCTGCGCAGAATGTTCGCCGCCATCGCGCGGATATCGTCGGTAAACGTGGCGGAGAACAACAGCGTCTGGCGCTGAACAGGCAGCGCAGCAAAGACGGCATCGAGCTCGCGCGCAAAGCCCAGATCGAGCATGCGGTCTGCCTCATCCAGCACCAGCGTCTGGACTTGATCGAACTGCACGGCGTTCTGGCGATTGAGATCCAGCAGACGGCCCGGCGTGGCCACCAGCACATCCACGCCCTTGCGCAACTTCATCATCTGCGGGTTGATGCTCACCCCGCCGTAGGCGGCCAGAAATCGCAAGTCGAGGCCTTTGCCATAAGCGACAAAGCTTTGCAGCAGCTGCTCAGCCAGTTCGCGCGTCGGCACCAGCACCAGCACGCGCGCGCGGTTGCTGGACACCGCCGGGCCGTGTTGCACGAGCCGCTGCAGCAACGGCAGCGCAAACCCCGCCGTTTTGCCCGTGCCGGTCTGTGCCGCGGCCATGACGTCCTTGCCGCCGAGCACTGCGGGAATCGCCTTGGCCTGCACCGGCGTAGGTGTCTGGTAATTGAGGTCCTGCACATTACGCAGCAAGGGGTCGATCAGGCCTAGCGAGGCAAAAGACATGGACGTGTTCCGGGCTAAAACCGCAATTCTAGCGGTTGCCGCGCTGATCGCATCGCGCGGATCGGCGCAGCCTCCCCGCATGCGCGCGGATGTCGTTGACGAGCCCGGGCCGGCGATACCCGCCGCGGCCCAACCGGCCCAAGCCGAACAATTCGCGCATTTCCCTCTTCTGGCGCCGCCAAAATGATCGATTCGATCATATTAGGGTTTTCATTGACTGATTCGGTCACGTGATCAGCTAGAATGCACGCATCGCGCAACGATTTTGATCGAAACAAGCAAGTCCACTGAAGGAAGCGCTGGACGATGCGTTCCGTCATCCGAGTTGCGCTGGCTGGTGCCGGCAAGCGCCCAGCCCCGCTGATTTCTGCCTAACCCATGGAGACGGCGCATGCGCCCGCCGTCCCGCCCGCGATGGAGCACGCATGTCAATTTCGTTCAAGGGGATCGTTCCCGCGCTGATCACGCCGATGACGGCCGACGAGAACGTCGATGAAGACGGCCTGCGCGCACTGGTCGAACGGCTCATCGAGTCGGGCGTGCATGGGCTCTTCGTGCTGGGCACCAATGGCGAATTCATCGCCCTGAGCGAGGAAGAGAAGCTGCGCATCGCGCGCATCGCCGTCAGCCAGGCCCGCTCGCGCGTGCCCGTCATCGCGGGCACCGGCGCCTATGCGACGCGTGACGTGATCGACCTGAACCGGAAAATGACCGAGGTCGGCGTGGATGCCGTTTCGGTGATCACGCCGTACTTCAACGGCGCGACGCAGCCCGAGCTCTACACCCACTACAGGAAGATCGCCGAGGCCACGCCGCTTCCGGTCATGCTCTATACGATTCCCGCGAAGGCAGGCATCACGCTGACGGTCGATACCGTGCGCCGGCTTGCCGAGATTCCGAACATCCGCGGCATCAAGGACAGCGGCGGCGACTTCGATCGCTTGCTGCAACTGATCAACCTGCGGCGCGACGACTTCGCGGTCTTCACCGGCACCGACTCGATGATTCTCTGGACGCTGATCGCGGGCGGCGACGGCGCGGTCGCCGCGACGACCAATGCCGTCCCGCATGTCGTCATGTCCATCTGGAACAAGTTCCAGGCCGGCGATATCGCCGGCGCACGCGCAGCCCAGGAATCGCTGCGTGCGCTGCGCGATGCGTTCGCGCTGGGCACGATGCCCGTCGTGCTGAAAACCGCCGCGCAGATGCTCGGGATGCCTGCAGGCCCCGCGCGGTCTCCCGCCCAGCCGCTCGACGACAGCGCGCGCGAGCGCCTGGCGCAAGCGCTCTCCCTTTACCACGATGCCGCGCGCGGCCACTGAAACAGGTCAACAGCATGACGACTTATCACTTCCAGACAGTCAAGCACATCGTCCACGGCGCCGGCAGCCTCGACACGCTGCCTGACAAGCTGTCGCTGCTCGATACGCCGGTCGAGCGCATCGCGCTGATCACGCAACCCGCGATGGAAGCGCTGGGGGTCGCCGATCGCGTGATCGAATCGCTCAAGGTGAAGGACGTCGAGGTGCGCATCATTCGCGGCGTCGAGCCGGAGCCGACCATCGGCAACGTCGAGACGGTGTACAAGGAGCAGATCGAGCCTTTCGCACCGCAAGCGATTCTTTCCATCGGCGGCGGCAGCGTGCTCGATGCGGCGAAGCTGTTCGCGGTCCGGCTGACCAACGACGAACCGCTGCGCAACTGGCTCGGCATCGACCTCATCAAACACCCCGGCGTGCCGATGATTCTGGTGCCGACGACCGCCGGCACCGGCTCCGAGGTCACCCCCAACGCGATCGTGACGCTGCCGGACGAATCGTTGAAGGTGGGGATCGTCAGCCGTCACCTGCTGCCGCAGATCGTCATTCTGGATGCCGAACTGACGCTCGGCCTGCCGCAGCCGATCACGGCCGCGACCGGCATGGACGCGTTCGTGCACGCGCTCGAATCGTACATCTCGACGAAGGCGAATCCGATCAGCGACATGTATGCGATGGAGTCGATGCGCCTGATCGGCGCGAACATCGTCGACGCGTACGAAAACGGCCAGTCGCTGAAAGCACGCGAAGCGATGATGCTCGGGTCGATGTACGGCGGCCTCGCGCTCACCGCCGCCGGCACGGCCGCCGTGCATGCACTGGCCTACCCGCTCGGCGGGATGTTCAACGTCACGCACGGCGTCGCAAACGCGATGCTCCTGCCGCACGTGATGGCCTTCAATCTCGATGCGATCGAAGGCCGGCTGTCGAACGTTGCGCGCGCACTCGACCTGGCGTCGAACACGGACCCGGACGCGGTCGCGGCACGCAAGCTGATCGACAAGATGGTGGAATGGACGGCTGCCGTCGACATTCCGCAGGACCTGCGCAAGTTCGGCGTGTCCGAAGCGCATCTCGACGCGCTCGCGCTCGCGGCATCGAAGGTCAAGCGCCTGCTCGGCAACAATCCGAAGGCGCTGACGCTCGACGACATGAAGTCCATCTACCGCCGCCTGCTGCCATGAGCCCGCTCGCACAGCACGCAGCACGGCTCCTGATCGTCGCCGACGACCTGTCGGGCGCGGCCGATTGCGCGGTGGCCGGGCTACGGCACGGACTGACGGCGATGGTCCTGCTCGACCCGGAGCACGCACCGGCGCCGACGAGCGGCGTCGGCATCCTGTCGGTCGACGTGGACTCGCGCCGCGCGCCGAGGGACGTGGCCGCCCGACGCAACATCGCCGCCGTCGAGTCGCTGTCGCATGCCGGCACGCGCCTCTACAAGAAGGTGGATTCCACGCTGCGAGGCAATGTCGCGGCGGAGGTCGCCGCGCTGACGTCGCACCTTGGCATGGCGATCGTCTGCCCCGCTTACCCGGCATCCGGACGCACCACGCGGGATGGACGCCAATGGGTTCGCGGCGTGCCCGTCGAAGCAAGCGAATACTGGCGCAACGAGAACATCCCGGGCAAGGCCGATCTGGTTGCGCTGCTTTCGGCCGAGGATCTGCGAGTCGCACACGCGGCAATCGGCGCGGTGCGCGGCGAACCGGACGCGCTCGCGGCACGCATGCGGCAACTGCAAGCCGATGGCGTGCAAGCCGTCGTGTGCGACGCGGAGTCCGATGCAGACCTGCAACGCATCGCCCGCGCATCGGCGAGGCTCGACAACGTGTTCTGGGTGGGCTCGGCCGGCCTGGCCCCCGCCGTCATCGAAACGCTGGCGCCAACCCGAAGCACGACCCGCCCGGCGGCCGGCAGCGAGGATCCGCACGGGCCCGTGCTCACGGTCGTCGGCAGCATGTCGAGCATCTCGCATGCGCAGCTGGACTGCCTCAAGGCCCACGCCGGCGCCAGCCTCGTTGCGCTCGAGGTCGCCGTCTCCGCGCTGGACGACCCGCGCAGCAACGTGACGACGGTCGTATGCGACGCCCTGCGTCGCGGCCGGCACGTGGTGGTCTCGTTGAGCCAGACGCAGCGCGGCGACGTGCAGGACGGCCTGCTGTTCTGCAACCGTCTTGCAGCCTTGCTAGCGCCCGCCGTGCGCTACGCAGGCGCGATCATCGCGACGGGCGGCGAAACGGCGCGCGCACTGCTCACCGCGGCTGGCGCGAGCGCCTTGCGGGTCGTCGACGAAATCGAGGACGGCATGCCGCTGCTCGAATGCCGGCTGCACGGCAGGACACTTCCCGTCGTGACCAAGGCGGGCGGCTTCGGCCAGCCCGCATCGATCCATCACGCGTGGCGCCGGCTTGCGAATGAAGGCAAGACGGCCGATACCGCTCAAACCAATCTGTGAAGGAAACTGCCATGGACAACCGCCCCATCATCGGCATCACCATGGGCGACGCGGCCGGCGTCGGCCCGGAAATCATCATGAAGAGCCTTGCCCATGCGTCCGTGTACGAGCAGTGCCGCCCCGTCGTCATCGGCGACGCCGCGCGCCTGCGGGACGCCGGTCGCCGGGCGGGCATCGAGCTTGACGTTCGCACCGTCGGCAGGCCGTCCGACGGCGCGTTCCGCCTGGGGGTCGTCGATTGCATCGACATGGCGCTCATTCCGGCCGACCTGCCTTATGGAAGGCTCTCCGCGATCGCCGGCGACGCCGCGTATCAATACATCGCGCGCACCGTGGAGCTGACGTCGAAAGGCGAGCTCGATGCGATCTGCACCGCCCCGCTCAACAAGGAAGCGTTGCATGCCGGCGGCCATATATTCCCCGGACACACGGAAATGCTCGCGCATCTGACGGGCATCGACGAGGTGTCGATGATGCTGGTCGCGCCCAACCTTCGCGTGATCCACGTGACGACGCACATCGGCCTGCTCGACGCGATTCGCAAGATCGAGCCGGGCCTCGTGCAGCGCACGATCGAGCGCGCACATGACACGCTGGTTCGCGCCGGCATCGCGAATCCGCGCATCGGCGTATGCGGCATCAATCCCCATGCCGGCGAGAACGGCCTGTTCGGCTACGGCGAAGAGGAGGAGAAGATCGTTCCGGCGGTCCAGGTCCTTCAAGCGCGCGGCTGGGACGTGGAAGGCCCGCTGCCGGCGGACACGCTGTTCTTCCGTGCGGGCCGCGGCGATTTCGACGTGGTCGTCGCGATGTATCACGACCAGGGACACGGGCCGGTGAAGGTGATGGGCCTCGAAGCCGGCGTGAACGTGACGGTCGGCCTGCCGGTCATCCGCACGTCGGTCGACCACGGCACCGCCTTCGACATCGCCGGCAAGGGCATCGCCGACGAACGCAGCATGCTGGAGGCCTTCCGCCAGGCCGTGGACCTCGCGACGCGGCGCAACGAGCCGTCACCCGTGGCGAGCGCCGCCTGAGCCGCACATGTAACGACACGCATCGACCAAGGGGCGAGACCGGCAGGAACATGCCGGATCGCCCGACGCACCCGAACGCATATCAACCGAAGGTAACGTGGAGACAAACGATGGCCACCTTCAGTTATTGGGAAACAGCCACCATCATCGGCATGGTTGTCACCTACATTGTGATTACGAGCCTGATCAGCATTCGCCTGCGCAGCCGCAATTCCGAACAGTTCATGGTGGCCGGGCGCTCGATGCCCGCGCTGGTGGTCGCCATCCTGCTGATGTCGGAATTCATCGGCGCCAAATCGACGGTCGGGACTTCGCAGGAAGCCTTCTCGGCCGGCATTGCCGCTTCGTGGTCGGTCCTGGCGGCAGCCATCGGCTTCCTCTTCTTCGGGCTGTTCATGGCCAAGCGCCTGTATGCGTCCGGTGAATTCACCATCTCCGGGTTCATCGCCCAGCGCTACGGCCACGGTGCGAAACTCGCCGTCTCGGCGATCATGATCTACGCGCTGTTCGTGGTGAACGTCGGCAACTACGTGAGCGGTGCGGCGGCGATCTCGACGGTCATGCGCATCAACCTGCCGACGGCCGCCGTCATCACCGCCATCGTCAGCACCATCTACTTCGTGTGGGGCGGCCTCAAGAGCGTCGCGTACCTGACGATCGTCCACAGCGCCGTGAAGCTGCTCGGCATCGCCATCCTGGTCGGCGTCGCGTGGAAGCTGTCGGGCGGCATCAAGCCGATGGCGCAGAACATGCCCGCGCACTATTTCACGTGGACAGGGTCGCTGTCGGGCGGCACGATCGGCGCATGGATCATCGGCACGGCCGGCGCCATTTTCTCGACGCAGTTCATCATCCAGGCCATCTCGGCAACCCGCAGCCCCGAGGGTGCGCGCGCGTCGTCGCTGATCGCCGCGCTCCTGTGCGTGCCGATCGCGATCGCGCTCGGCTTCATCGGCGTCGCGGCCAAGTACCTGTATCCGGACATCAAGAGCCTGTACGCGCTGCCGGTGTTCCTGCAGCACATGAACCCGATCCTGGCCGGCATCGTCACGACGTCGCTCGTGGCCTCCATCTTCGTGAGCGTCTGCACCGTCGCGCTGGCGATCGCTTCGCTGATCGTCAAGGACTTCTATGTGCCCCGCTTCAAGCCGACGCCCGACGTCGAACTGAGAATGACGCGCTGGATCTCGCTGGTCGTCGGCTTCCTCCCGCTGATCTTCGTGCTGTTCGTCCCGCAGATCCTCGCGCTGTCGTTCTTCAGCCGCGCGCTGCGCCTGTCCGTATCGGTCGTCGCGCTGATCGGCATCTACCTGCCGTTCTTCAGCGGCAAGCGCGGCGCCGTCTCGGCGCTCATCGTCGCGACGGTCGCCACGACGGCCTGGTACCTGCTCGGCAACCCGTTCGGCATCGACAACATGTACGTCGCACTCGTGACGCCCGCGATCGTGCTGATCATCGGCAAGCTGTTGTTTCATGGCGAGGGCTCGAACCTTCGCGACAAGCCGCTCACGCATCGCGAATCGCACTAACCTCGCCACTCGAGAACATTTCATGAGCACGAATCTCGTTGAAGCGCCGAGCACCGCGTCGGACCACTGCGTTCGCACGGCGTATGCCGACGCGGAACGGCAAGAAGCGTTTCTGCCGACCGCCTGCGTGCAGAACCACGCGGCCAACCTGCACTGCCTCGACAACGGCGACCTGCTGTGCGTCTGGTTCGGCGGTACCCAGGAAGGCATTCCCGACGTCTCCATCTACCTGTCGCGTCTCGCGGCCGGGACGAACGCGTGGTCGCCGCCCCGGAAGCTGTCGGACGACCCGACCCGCTCGGAACAGAACCCGGTGCTGTTCACCGCACCGGACGGCCGCCTGTGGCTGATCTACACCGCGCAACTGTCCGGCCATCAGAACACCGCGATCGTTCGCCGCCGCGTGTCGACGGACGGCGGGCTCACCTGGGGCCCCGTCGAAACCCTGTTCGATCGCCCGGGGACGTTCGTCCGCCAGCCGATCATCGCCCTCGACGACGGCACGTGGATTTGCCCCGTCTTCCTGTGCCGCACGGAGCCCGGCGAGCGCTGGGTCGGCAACGACGACGTCAGCGCGGTCATGGTCTCCGACGACCAGGGCGCGTCGTGGGCGCTGCATGACGTACCGGACAGCGTCGGGTGCGTGCACATGAACGTTCACGTGCTGCACGACGGCTCGCTGCTGGCGCTTTACCGCAGCCGCTGGGCGGACTTCGTCTACGCGAGCCGCTCGACGGATGGCCGCGCGTGGAGCCGGCCCGAGCCGACCGGGGTGCCGAACAACAACTCGTCGGTTCAGTTCACGGTGTTGCACAACGGTCACCTCGCACTCGTGTTCAACGAGAGCGATGCGTCGCACGGCAACGAGCGGCGCGCGTCCCTGTACGACGACATCGAAGACTCGGAGGACAGCGGCGAGCTGCGCGACCAGAAGGCGTCCGCGCGCGGCACCGCCTTCTGGGGCGCGCCGCGCGCGCCGATGTCGCTGGCCATCTCGGAAGACGGCGGCAGGACCTGGCGGCGCCGCCGCAACCTGGAAATCGGCGACGGGTACTGCATGACCAACAACTCCGCGGACCAGCGCAACCGCGAGTATTCGTATCCGTCCATCGTGCAGTCGCGCGACGGAGCATTGCACATCGCCTTCACCTGGTTCCGCCAGAAGATCAAGTACGTGCGCGTCGACGAAGCGTGGGTTCGCGGTCGATGACGCCCGCCGGTGCAACTGGCCCGTCACTGCGGCAATTCGATAAACTTGTCGGTCGGGATGCGCGGACTTGCGCGCCAATGCGATCAGACCAGGAATTCACGCACATGAAAGTGACCAGGCGCCGGGAGGCGATGCTGCAGGCCGTGCTCGGTGGCATGACGGACGTTGCGACGTTGTGCGAGCACTTCGGAATGTCGGAAGCGACCGTTCGCCGGGATCTGCGTGCGCTCGCGAGCGACCGTCGCATTCTGCGCACGTACGGCGGCGCCGCCGCGGTCGGCGGCCATGAGCCGGAGCTCTCGCTCGAGGAGCGGCGCGTCAGTTCGCAGGAGCAGAAGGAAGCGATCGCGCACGCGGCGAGCGCGTTCGTCGAGGACGGCGACACCGTGTTCCTCGACGGCGGCACCACGACCGCGGCGCTGGCGCGCCTGCTTGCCGGCCGGACAGCCGTTCACGTCGTCACCAACAACCTGCTGGTCGTGAGCCCGCTCGCGTCGTCAGGTGTTCCGGTGACGGTGATCGGCGGCGACGTCCGCTCGTCCAGCATGAGCACGATGGGGCCGCTCGCGCAGATCGCGCTGAGCCGCCTGAGCGTCGACAAGGCGTTCCTCGGCGCCGACGGCGTGGTCGCCGAACTGGGGTTGTGCGAGGCGAGCAGCGAGCAATCGTATCTGAAGGAGTGCGTGATGCGGCAGGCCGCCGAGGTCTACGTGCTCGTGACCGCGGACAAGCTCGGGCGCGCGAGCCAGCAGCACTGGACGCCGCTCGAGCGCGACTGGACGCTCGTGACGGATGACGCAGCCCTGCCCGAGCAGCTCGACCCGTTCCATTCGCAGGCGCGGATCACGGTTCATGCGGTCAGCACGAAGGCGACGCCTGCATCCGCCGGGTCAACGCAGGTTCAACCGTAGCAGGAGCAATCGTGGGTCGATTGGAGCAGACGGGTTCGGGTTCGGGTTCGCGCCATGCAGTCGTCACGGGCGCATCGTCGGGAATCGGACGGGCCATCGTCGACCGTCTGCTGTCCGACGGCTGGCGCGTCACGGGACTGTGCCGCTCCCACATTGAAACGACCCGCGATGCGCTGAACATCGTGCCGGTCGACGTCACCGACTTCGCGGTCCTCGGGCCCGTATGCGACGAACTGGGTGCGGCGGACGCGCTGGTGCATGCGGCCGGTTTCATGCGTACCGCGCCGCTCGGTCAGCTGTCACACGAGGACGGAACGGCAATGTGGCGCCTGCACGTCGAGTCCGCCACCTTTCTCGCCGATCGTCTGGTGCCGCGGATGCCCGCCGGCGGACGCATCGTGCTGCTGGGCAGCCGCACCGCCAGCGGCGCGGCCACGCGCAGCCAGTATGCGGCGACCAAATCCGCGCTGGTGGGCCTGGCGCGGTCCTGGGCTGCGGAACTCGCGCCGAAGGGCATCACCGTCAATGTCGTCGCGCCCGGCGCGACGGACACGCCGTTCCTGCGTGATCCGGCGCGCGCGGCAACGCCTCCCCGCCTTCCGCCGATCGGACGATTCATCACGCCCGAGGAAGTCGCCGCGCTGACCGGCTTCCTGCTGAGCCCGGACGCGAGCGCGATCACGGGGCAGCAGATCGTCATGTGCGGCGGTGCATCGCTTTGACGCGCAGGGATGGATCCGGCGTTGCCGGTCCTATTGCGATGCGGTGCGCGTGAACGGCCGGGGGAGCCTGCCCGCCGCCTGACGATCGATCATCCAGCCGGGATAACAGGGCGGCAAGGCACTCACGGCGTCGAGATGCGCAAGCTCGTCGTCGGTCAGGACGACATCGACCGCGCCGAGATTGTCGTCGAGTTGCTCGACCCGTTTGGCACCGATGATGACGCTCGTGACATGCGGCTTGGCGAGTAGCCATGCGAGCGCGATCCGGGCGACCGAGACACCTCGCTCATCGGCGATCGCGCGCATCGCTGCGACGCACGGCCAGGCCCGCTCGAGATCGACCGGCGGGAAATCGAAATGGCTGCGCCGCGACCCTTCTTCGGTCGGCGCCCCGGGACCAAACTTCCCCGAAAGCAATCCGCCGGCGAGCGGCGACCAGACGAGCAGCCCCATCCGCTCCTCGATCGCGAGCGGCACCAGTTCGCGCTCCACGTCACGTCCGGCGATCGAGTAGTAGGCCTGGAGCGTCTCGAAGCGCGTCGCACGAAGCGCTTCGCTGAGTCCGAGCGCCTTGCCGATCTTTCCGGCGCGCCAGTTCGAGACACCGACATGGCGAACCAGCCCCTGGCGCGTCAGATCGTCGAGCGCGCGCAGCGTCTCTTCGATCGGCGTGACGGAATCGTTCGCATGGATCTGGTAAAGGTCGATATGGTCGACCTGCAGTCGTTCCAGGCTTCGCTGCACGGAATCCATGATGTGGCCGCGCGACGCGCCCTGATCGTTGGGTTTCGGGCCCATCACGCCGGCCGTCTTCGTCGCCAGCACGATCTCGCCGCGCGGCACGCCGAGATCCCGCAGTGCTTGTCCGACGAGGCGTTCCGACTGACCGAACGAGTAAATGTCGGCGGTATCGATGAAGTTGATTCCCTCGGCCAGTGCGCGGGAGATCAGCCGGGTCGCGTCGTCCTGGCCGACCGCGCCGATCGCCGCCCACATGCCGGCATCGGCATTGCCGCCCAGCGTCATCGTGCCGAGACACAGCTCGGAGACATACAGGCCGGTGCGGCCCAGTTGCTTGTATTTCATGCCCGTTTCCTTCTGGATTAATTGGCTGGAAGGAATGCGGCGGCGTCCGGTCCGGCGCGCCCCGCATACCCGGATTTCAGCTGATTCGAGCTTGCCCTGCCCGAAACTGTCCGGCGATCGTTGCGACGCGTGCGCCATAGCGGCGTGCCGTCTCGAGGTCCCCCGCCGACATCTCGCCGGGCGACGCGTCGGCCGGCGTCTGCGCCATCGGCGCGAGATAGGCACCCATGCGATTCAGGTCGTCGCGCATCGAGGCCTTCAGGTTGGCCGGCTTGATGTCCATGCTCGCCCAGATGCCGCCATGCTGCCCGGCGAGCAGCACGAAGTATTCGAGCGTATTGAGCTTGTCGCCGTTGATGCTTGCGCTGTTGGTAAAGCCGCCGAAGATCTTGTTGCGCCACGCGCCGTCGAACCAGGCCTTCGACGATGCGTCGGCGAACTTCTTGAACTGCCAGCTGGGGCCGCCCATGTAGGTCGGCGAGCCGAACAGGATGGCATCGGCGCCGGCAAGCGCAGCCCACGCGTCCTCTGCAATATTTCCGTCGGCGTCGATGGCGACGAGTACGGCGCCGGCGCCCTCGGCGGCGGCCCTCGCCATGCGTTCGGTATGCCCATAGCCGGAGTGGTAGACGACGACCGCCTTAACCGGCGTGGTGTGTTGCGTCATGGTTGCGCCCTTTCGTTCAGGTTGCCGTCGGGGATGACGACATCGGAAAGCACTCTACTGAGTCGCAACTGCGTTATAAATGACGACCGATTGAACGTTCTGTTACTCCCAGGGTGAACAATGCAAAACCTTGACGCGCTTTTGATCTTTGCCCGTGTCGCCGAGATGACGAGCTTCACGCGGGCCGCCGAAAGCCTGGGCATCCAGAAAGGACGTGTGTCGATGGTGATCCGCAGGCTCGAGCGCGACGTGGGCGTTGCGCTGTTGCATCGGACCACGAGAAGCGTGCAGCTGACCGAGGACGGACGCGCCTTCTATGCGCGCGCCCGGGACCTGCTGGCCGAAGTACAGGAATTGCAATCGATGTTCTCCGGCAACGGCACACGCCTGCGGGGAAGGTTGCGCGTCGACATGCCGACCGAGCTGGCACGCAGCGTCGTGGTTCCCGCATTACCGCAACTGATGGCGGTGCATCCCGAGCTGGAGCTCGAGCTTTCGAGCACCGATCGGCGTGTCGATCTCGTCCAGGAAGGATTCGATTGCGTGATCCGTCTGGGTCCGATCGTGGACGAGACGCTGGTCGCCCGGCCGTTGGGCCGGCTGCGGATGATCAATGCGGCGAGCCCCGGCTATCTGGCGCGGTATGGCGTCCCGCACACGCTCGACGATCTGCTCGACCAGGGACACCGGATGGTCCACTACACGCTGACACTCGGTGCCCGGCATCCCGGATGGGAATATCCGAACGGCAACGGCTACGCGACGCTTGCATTGCCGAGCGCGATGCAGGTCAACAGCGTGCAGACGTATCACGCGGCAGGGCTTGCCGGCATCGGGTTGATCCAGGCCGGCTATTCAGGGGTCGCGAATCACATCGAAAGCGGTGCGCTGGTGGAGGTGCTGCCGGATCTGCGTCCCGAGCCGCTCGCCGCGTCGCTCGTCGTGGCCCATCGGCGCAATCTGTCGCCGCGCGTGCGGGCGTTCATGGACTGGATCGAGGGGGTGTTGGCGCCGTATTTCGATTGAGGGGGGTGTGGGGGTTGGGGGAGGCGGAGGGGACGTGGTTGGCTTGCGCGGAGCATGGTTGTCGCGAGGACATCGGCGCTGGAATGTAAACGGGCGGGAAAAAATGGCCTATAGCGTCCAGCCGAAGCAGCCGCTTTCGACTGCGGATTCAACCCATCTTTGCCACTCGCTCAGCGGCCCAGTCAAGGGCAGCTTCTAGGGACAATCAGCCGTTCAAATGACTGAGCACAAGGGTCCTGGCGTCGTCGATCCGTCGGTCTTTTCGCGCGACAAAAGGCGTGTATAGTCAGGGATCCCCTTGTCTGAGAAAATTGTTATGTCGACTCTACAACCGAGCATCTACAAGGGGTTCGAACTTTATCCGTTGGTATTTTCACGCCCGTTCCCCCGTTTTGATGCGCATTCCAGGTATGCGGAAGGCTATGACGTTGCGGTACGCATTTGTCGAGCCGGGGCCGGGCCACACGGTAGCCGTGTGTTTCGGCTCCAGTTGGAGAACGCCGTCTCCGACTTCGGAGTAGCCAGAAGGAGCGCCTATCAGCGAGGCAGAGATATCATCGACGGAAAAGTGAATGGCGCATCCGTTGCCGACTTGTAACTAGCTCACGCACCAACAGCGACGAACATCCTCCACACGTTCGTATGTGAGGCCGACTACGTCGTTCGAGGCGAGCTCAAGGTTTGATTTGACTCCAACTCCCAAGCTAAATGAACCGCTCGAAGTCGCGCTGCGCCACTTCCGCAGCGGCCATTGAAAATACCGGTTTGCGGAAGGAACTGCGATCGCGGATGGCTTATGAAAAACCGACGGCCGAACGCAAGCGTAAGAAGGCAACTGCCGTTGCGCGGCAGCGCCAGCGCATTCGGCGGTCAAAACTGCCAAAGAAGATGTATTGAGGCAGTTCGATTTGCCGGTCGATGCAGCTAGGTGCCGCCAGCGCGAAGTGGCTGCGGTCCGGGGCCACGTCGGCAATGACGTAACGCACGGAAGACACGGATCGTCGCTGCGTCGATACGCCCAGTAGGGGATACAGCAAGCACGGCCCGATATCGGCGCCGCCCCCGCCAACGCGACGATTCGTTTCGGGCGGAGGCCCAATCAGATCGAACGGCAGTCGGAAGCGGTCAAAACAAGCCGCTCATACGATGAAGGCCGGACGAAGCCGGAGCAGTCAATGAGAATCGACCGACATTCCGTTCCTCATTATCTGGTTATTCGAACTGGTTGCGCGCCCTACGTCTTGAATGCCGATCGCCGGTTGCTTCGCCGCGAAGCAAGTCGCCAATTGTGCGCGTTCGCCAAGGCGCGCGGCAAGCTGACGTCCATCGAGGACGTGCTTTGGGACAGCTTCGCCGACATCGAAGGCTTCTCAATGACCGAACGTCAGTGCCCGTGTTTCTACACCCTGGTTCAAGGAAATGAGACCGAGCACCAACTGAGATTGTTAACTACTCTGTGACGTCGTAAGGGCCCTGTTTGCCGGTTCCCCATGGGAGGTTACGCGAGATGCCCGGCTGGACACTAGACGGCCGCTTCAGCATGGCTGCCCGGCAGTTCCCGGTCAGTACCGCTTTTTCGGCGGCAACGACCGTTTGATCTGCTTGCGCAGGCGTGCCACTGCAGCAGCCTTTTTGCGTTTGCGTTCTGCCGTAGGTTTTTCATAGGCTGTCCGGGCACGAAGCTCTGGAATTAAGCCGGTGCGCTCGATAGCGCGACGGAAACGGCGTAATGCAACTTCCACGGGCTCGTCGGGTTTCAGAATTACGGTAGTCAATTTTTTCCTTTGTTGACATCCGGCAGCAATGGCCAGTGGTGATGTAGATGTGCACGCAGCGTCGTGGCACAGATAGGTACGCGAGGGGATTGGTCAGGCACAGCGGCTCGCGCAATACCGGTCCGATGCGAGTCGGGGCGTGCAGTCCAGCGAGCACTGTTACCGCTGGCTTCACAGGACTACCAATCAAAGGAAGATACGCGACTAACCAACACGCGTCTTTTCGGTGCTGTGCGAAGCGAACTAGCCCCGTATTGTAACCGAAGGCCGCCATCTGCCCCGCCACTATCGGCGGAGCCAGAAGGAAGGGGGTTGTCAGCCATGCGTGCCGACGATGCGCAGTTCGGGATCCCGCGTGATGTTCGGGCGCGCCTTGTTGCACCTACCGTGGTGCCTCAGATGCGTTGGGTGTTTCGAGCCGTGGCGTCGTCTTTAGCCGCGCGTGTCGACCCAGTTGCGTGCCCAGTGGGTCGAGTGCTGCAACGCCTGATCTTCACTCTTGAAGTAATCGAGCGAATAGAACCAGTAGCGGCCTTCCGCTCGCGCGCTATCGATGCATTCGAGCAGCAGGTTGGATGAAAAGCTACCGTCGGGCAAACAATGCGCCGAAGGTTGGACGGCATAGCCGTTGTATTGTTGAATTTGTTTGTCTTGCATTTTAATTTTAATGATATTTGAGTGCGCGCGTGCCGTGCGAAAAGTACACGGGTGCGCAGATTCAAAGCCATTCGAGCCGAATTCTGGCGCAGTCGAAAAGCGAAAAATGGCGTTGAAACCTGAGGGGAGAATGAGGTGCAACGAGGCGTATGGCGCTTGGCAAGCTGCTCAATAAACAGATGCCAACCAGGAGCGATCGCGCCAACTGAGGGAGACAAAGCTCCGCGAGGGTGTCGCTGCAACCCGGCATCCGTCGCGGGAGGCCGGGCCCTTCAACTTTACAGCGGCTTGATGTTAGCAGCTTGCAGTCCCTTCGGGCCTTGCTTCGTTTCGAAGCTCACCTTCTGATTTTCAGTCAGCGTCTTGAAGCCGTCGCCCCTGATTTCGGAGAAGTGAGCGAACAGGTCGTCACCGCCCTTGTCCGGGGTAATGAAGCCAAAGCCTTTGCTGTCGTTGAACCACTTAACGGTGCCGGTATCCATGAAGAATCCTTGAGGAAAAATACGAAGATTTACTCTGTTAAAGAGTGTGTGAAGCTTCAAGGAGGGAGAGGACAACGAATACCGCTGAGGAGCGAGCAATTGATGAACAGCAATCGAACTTCTTGAACTTCGGACGCCGACGGTACCCGCCGGGTGGTGCCAGCGTCAATACTTATCTTGTAACTGTTTTACTAGGCGGCCCGTTCTGCAGACGAAGCGATGCGGCCTGCCTGGCTGCGCACCCTTGCCTGGCATGGCGTGCAGGTTAGACAGAGGCGGCGGGCAGGCACAAGCTTAGGGCGGCACCGCACCTACTACGACGAGATCGAACAGACGGAGCTGCGCACCGCACCCGCTAAATTTGTACCAGATCAGCGGACTGACTGGCCGTTTCCAAGGCACAGCCGACGCCGGAATGACTGGGCTGCGTTCCAAGTGAAGGGCGCTTCATGGCCGGTAGCTGCCAGACACGGCCGGCCGTAGCCGACCCACTACCGTCACTGACCCTACGAAAACCAGACGTCCGAATTAACAGTCGGCCGGCACCCGGCCGAACGCTGGATTAGCCTCAACGTGGTACCCATCTTTCCGATCGATTGCTTTGCTTGCCGGTATCGATGCAGCACGCCAAGACGGGGCGGTTCACTTTGGGCTCGGTCATCCCCGGGGGCACGACGGCGACTACCCGGCCCGCGCTCGAAGTCATTTGGCTCGCCTCAGCACGACCTCTCCCGAGCCGCCCCCGGAGGCTGCAGGCGTCGTCCACCTGAGCTCATCGCCCGAGAGGACGAACGGCCTGCGCTGCTCGACCCCGTTCCAGTTCGGGAACGTGCTCGTATCGATGCGAAAGGTGATGGTTTTATCTGCTTCGTTGACGACGTAAGTGCCGAAGTGGGCGATCGAACCTTGCACCACGGCGCGGTATTCCTCCGCACTGCCCTTCATTCGATCGTTGGATTCGTATTTGGGCAAGTCGCCGCGCGAATTCACCAGCGCGTAGTGGCCATGGCCATCAAAGATCACCAGACCGTGGGGATTGGGCCCGTACATGGGGGTGCGGCTGCCATCCGGACGGACGGTATCGACGGAGACATACGTCCATGCGCCGGCCAGTTGCTGGTCCAGTGACTGCTGGCTCAACGCGACGCCGGATTGAAGCGTGAGTCCCAGAAGCACCAGTCGCGAAACGGCGCGGACGATGTGGATGTGATTCACGGAACGCCTCCTCGCGCAAAGCAACCCGTAACGACAAATATAGGATGCAGCCAAGTAAAGACAGGAGGTAATCGCCGCCGGGACGAATGCCCCGCGCACAAGCGCGCCCGCGTGGCGATCGCAGCCACCGCGATAAGGACTACTGGTCAAAGGCCGCTATTTGGTGCAATTGGCTACGGTCATGGTTGGGCCGTAGCTGCCAGATACGGTGGGCTCTAGTCGACCCGAAGCGGTCCTTCGCGCGCTTGCGCCCAGACGTTCAGACGTCGGGACTGAAAGGCTCATTTTTTCCTGGGATCGTCAGCAGGATTGACGTAGGTGATACCCCACGGCCCCTCCACGTTGAGCTGGACGACGGTTTCTTCCTTGGTCCAGGCGAAGTGGTGCATTTTGGGCTGCATCACGATAACGCTGCCCGGGCCCAATGACCTTGTCTTTTCCGGCTCGAGCTTGTCGCCCATGCCGTAGTTGAAAGTCCCGGATAACACGGTTACCCGCTCGATCCCCGGGTGCCAGTGGGGCGCCACCTTGGCGTCGGCCGGGAGTTTAATGCGCGCTATGATGGGCCCCTTTTTATCCATTTTTCCTTCGATGACCGCAATCTGGGCGCCGGGCAACAGGGGGAAATCCGACCATTTGAGCTCATCCGGGGTGGCAATAATGATGTGGCTTGTCGATTGCGCCCAGCCTGCAATGGGGACGGCCAGGCAGGCCGCGACCAACAAGGCGGGAATGGAGAAGTGATTGTTCTTCACAGTGCTCTCCTTGGGACGACTGGAGCGGCCAGGTAGACCGCCATCTCAGGCTTCGCCACTTCTCGTATCGACGCCGTTGCTCATCAGCATGATGCCGTTCGCAGCGAAGCAAATTCAAACATAGAAGAAGCAGAAAGAGGTGCAAATGAGGGAAACCCGGAACCCTGGCGCTCCATACGCGAATGTCCGAAACTGGCGGCGGACAAATGGCATCACGTCCCTCGCAAATTCGCAAACTGAAAAAGAAGCCAGCGCCATTGATCCCCGGGCCGGCTTCTTCGTCGAAGCTGCACGTCAGACGTTCGCGTCATCCAGTCCGCCGCTGACCGCGACACCCTATTCCTCGGATGAGTGCGGACCGTATCGCGCGAACACATGATTGCGCATCACTCGCCGGCCGTCCCGTTCGGCGCCTGGCGAACCACCGCAGCCAACTCGTCAATCCGCGCAGCGCAACAACCCCGCCTGATCAACCATCTTGCCGCAGACCGTCACCACGCCGCCATTCTGAACCGCGCATCACGTCGAGAATCCGGCAGATCCCGCCCGCCCCGTCAATCACCGGTTCCCCACCAGCGCTTCGGTAATCGCCAGGAATCGCGCGATATCGTCCGGCGCATGACAATGGAGCGGCGATATCCGCACCGCGCCGCCGAGCCCGAACGACTTCAGCATCCTGCCTGAATACAGGCTCGACGCGACGCGTTCATAGACGATCACGCCATGCTTCTCGTATTCCCGCACCGCTTGCGTCGGTTCGAGGTTCGCGAAGCCGATCCCGACGATCAGGTCGCGCTTCGTCAGGTCGTCGTGATCCCAGTAGACTTCAACACCCTCGATCGACCGCAGCCCGCGACGGCCGCCGCATCCATCGAGCAACGCGGCCAGCAGTGCGCGTTCATGCAGTTCGATCCGCTGCATGCCCTCGACGAACAGCGTGCGCCGATCATCCGAGTCAAGGAAATACCGCCCGATCCACGTGACGTAATCGACGATCGACGTCACGACCGCAAACTGCGCGGGCGCGGGGCTGCCCAGCTCCCATACGCCGGTCTCCTTCGCAGCGAGCCGGTGATGCGGCAACGCGGCCGCGCGCGGCGACAGCCACGAGATGCCCGAGCCGCGGCACCCGAAGAACTTGTACGGCGCGAAGTTGATCGCGTCGACCGGCGTGCGCTCCAGGTCGATGACACCGTGCGGCGCATGCTGGACCGCGTCGACGACGATGAACAGCCCGGGTTTCTTCTCCCGCGCACGCGCGACGATCGTCTCGATGTCGAATTTCGCGCCGGAGATGTTCGATGCATACATCACGCTGAGCAGCGCGGTATCGGCGTCGACCAGCGATACGATCGCATCGACGTCCACCCCGCCGGTCTCCGGATTGCTCGGCGCGATACGCAGCGTCTTGCCCGTCCGTTCCGCGTAGTACGTCATCGCGTCGTAGGACGACGGATGCTCGAGCACTGTCGTCACCGCATTGGTACCCGGCACGTTCTCCATGATCGCGCGCACCATGTCGAACATCGCGCCCGACGCCGTCAGCGACGCGTATACGGTGCCGCCCTGCGCGTTCAGGATCGTACGAACGTCGTCCTCGCCGCGCGACTGGATCGCCTGGAGATCGAGCGCGCGCGCATGGATGCGCTCCGGGCAATCGGGCAGCGCATCGATCCGCGCATACGCGTCGACCGCGTCCTTCAGCCGGAACGAGCCCCCCGCGTTGTCGAAGAACAGCCGCTCGCGACCATCGAGGTCACGATCGACGTGATGAAAGCGCGCGTTGACCTGCTGCATCAATGCGTCGGGAAAAAGTGCTCCACGGGTACTGCTCATCTTCGATGCTCCTGTTTGCTTCGGTATGTTGTGCGATGCAGGCATGGCGGCGTTCACCCGCGCAGCGATTCCAGATACGCACGGCCCTTCTCGGCGTCGTACCGGCCTTCCCATTTCGCGATGACGAGCGGCGCGAGTGCGTTGCCGACGACGTTCAGCGCGGTGCGGCCCATGTCCATGATCCGGTCCACGCCGGCGATGAATGCCAGCCCTTCGAGCGGCAGCCCCGCACTCGCGAGCGTCGCGAGCATGATCACGAACATGAAGCCCGGCACACCCGCGGCCCCCTTCGACGTGACGACCATGGTCAGCGTCAGCAGGACCTGCTGCTGCCAGTCGAGGTGCACGCCGTAGAGCTGCGCGACGAACAGCGTGCCGATGCCGAGATAGATCGACGCGCCGTCGAGGTTGAACGTGTAGCCGGTCGGCACCACGAACGTCGTGATGCTCTTCGGCACGCCGTAGTCCTCCATCTTTTTCATCAATTGCGGCAGCACGGTCGCCGAGCTGCAGGTCGAGAACGCGATGATCAGCTCGTCCTTGATCACGCGCAGCAGCGTCAGGATGCGGAACCCGAACAGCCGCGCGGTGAGGCCCAACACGGCGATCGCGAACAGCAGGATCGCGAAGTAGGTCACGGCGACCAGCTTCAGCAGCGGCAGCAGCGACCCGAAGCCGAAGCTCGCGACCGTCACCGCGATCAGCGCACACACACCGATCGGCGCGTAGCGCATCACCATGTTCGTCACCTTGAACATCGCATCGGCGACGCCCTTGAGCATCGCGATCACCGGCTTGCGGTGTTCTTCCGGCACCGATTGCAGCCCGAGCCCGAACAGCAGCGAGAAGAAGATCACCGGCAGCAGGTCGCCCTTCGCCATCGACGCGACGATGTTGTCCGGGATGATGCCGAGCACCAGCGCCATCAGCCCGTGGTGCGCCTGCTGCACCTGTTGCGTCGCTTGCTGGTAGCGGGAAATGTCGGTGTGCCCGAGTTGCGACATGTCGGTGCCGACGCCCGGCTGCAGCACGTTGCCGATCACGAGCCCGAGGACGATCGCGATCGTCGTGATCACCTCGAAATACAACAGTGTCTTGATGCCGATGCGGCCGAGCGACTTGCCGTCGCCCACGC
The DNA here is from genome assembly GCF_003853425.1 of Burkholderia sp. Bp9140. Lineage (NCBI taxonomy): Bacteria > Pseudomonadati > Pseudomonadota > Betaproteobacteria > Burkholderiales > Burkholderiaceae > Burkholderia > Burkholderia sp. Bp9140. The sequence continues at coordinate 28,167 of NZ_QTPQ01000008.1, read as the reverse complement.
CGGCGATGCCGATCACCATGCTCGTGAACACGATCGGCACGACGATCATCCGCACCAGCTTGATGAAGATGTCGCCGGCCGGCTGCAGCAATCCGGACACGGCCGTGTCGCGCAATTGCGGGAACCGGGTCAACACGAACCCGGTGGCGATGCCGATGACGAGACCGATGACGATCTGCCAGGCGAGGCCGATACGCGGCTTGCGCGCCGCGTCGGGGACGGGTGGGGATTCGATGACGGTGTCCATGCTGTCTCCAAATAAGGGGGTCGATTGAGCGCGGGCGGCGATGCGGCGCGTTTTCTGGTGAACGCACTCGTTCAGCGACGCGATGGCAGAACCTTAAACAGCCGAAATAGGTAAAAAAAGCGATTTTTTGACATGCGAAAATATCGCTTTTCCTCATCTATCGAGTGCGAGGCCATGCTCACGTTCAAGCAGATGGAAGCGCTGTACTGGATCGTGCAGCTCGGATCCTTCGACGCGGCGGCGACACGTCTCAACACGACGCAATCGGCGGTGTCGAAGCGAATCCAGGAGCTCGAACGCGCGTTCGACCTGACCGTGTTCGATCGCGCCCATCGCAGCGCGCGACTCACCGACAAGGGCGCCGAACTGTTCGACCACGCAAAGGAATTGCTCGCGCAGCGCGACCGCGTCGTCGAGCGGATCAGTTCGAAGGAAGCGCTGGTGCGGCATGTCCGGATCGGCGTGACCGAACTGACCGCGCTGACCTGGCTGCCGCGCCTGGTCGCGGCGATCCAGGCCGCGTATCCGCGGGTGCACGTGGAGGCCGAGGTGGACCTGACCGCGACGCTACGCGAGCGTCTCGCGGCCGACACGATCGACCTGATCGTCGTCCCGCAGATTCATGCGACGGAATCGTTCGCGGCGACGGTGGTCGGCGAAGTCGACAATGCGTGGATGTGCGCGGCGGGGCTCATGCCGAAGCGCACGGCAACCCTTTCGCTGACGGACATCGCCCGGTTTCCGCTCATCCTGCAAGGCAACCTGTCGGGCACCGGGCACCTGTACACGCGCTTCCTGCAGGAACACGGCGTCGCGATGCAGCGCGTGCTGTCGAGCAACAGCCTGATCGCGCAGATCGGCCTGACGCTGTCGGGGCTGGGCGTCAGCTATCTGCCGAAGGCGTGCGTCGCGCATCTGGTCTCATGTGAAGCGCTGGAGATCGTGCGCACGCGGCCGGCGCTGCCGCCGGTTCGCTACGTCGCGCTGCATCGCGCCGAGCGCGCCCATTCGCTGACGGCGGAAATCGTCCGGCTGGCGGTGCAGGCGTGCGATTTCAGCAAGAGCCTGCTGGACCCCGATGCGCACGACTAGTGCGACATCCCGCAACCGGAGGTGCCGCACGGTGGAACGGCAACGCAGCATCGTCGGGGCACATTCGCGCAGGAGATCGACGAGCAGCGAGGTCCCTGCACCCGGTCACCGCAATCAAGGCGCCGCTGAACCGGCAATCTGCTGCCCCGCACCAATCGGGGATCGGGTTGTACCGGCCCCAGGCACGAGGCGCCACCGGCGCAATCGCTGCCGGGCAATCGGTCGCGACGCGGCGCTAGCGCAAACCCCGCCCCCGGTTGCACTGTTCATCGCCGTTCGCGTCCTGTATTGTCCTTCCATTCCCGGTTGCAGAACCGGTGCATGGGAGGCTCACGATGCAGAAAAAGAATGCTGCAGCCGTCTGGATCCTGATCGCGATGCTGGCAGGCATCGTGATCGGCTACATGATCTTCACGAGCTTTCCTGACAAAAAGGCCACCACCGAAATCGCCGGATACATCTCGCTCGTCTCCGATGTGTTCCTGCGGTTGATCAAGATGGTGATCGGGCCGCTCGTATTTTCGACGCTGGTCGTCGGGATCGCGCACATGGGCGACGCCGCATCGGTCGGGCGCGTGTTCGTGAAGGCGTTCGGCTGGTTCGTCACCGCATCGCTGATCTCGCTGCTGCTCGGGCTGCTGATGGCGAACCTGCTGCGGCCCGGCGACAACCTCGGCTTGCCGCTGCCGGACATCGGCGCATCGGCGAACCTCGCGACCTCCAAGTTCACGCTCAAGGATTTCGTCAGCCACATGGTGCCGAAGTCGTTCGCGGAGGCCATGAGCAACAACGAGATCCTGCAGATCGTCGTGTTCTCGATGTTCTTCGGCGTGGCGCTCGCCGCGCTCGGCGAGCGCGGCAAGATCCTCGTGGCCGCGATCGACCAGCTGTCGCACGTGATGCTCAAGATCACCGGCTACGTGATGAAGCTCGCGCCGCTCGCAGTGCTGGCCGCGATGGCCGCGACCGTCGCGGTCAACGGGCTGTCGGTGCTGCTGAAGTTCGCGGTGTTCATGGGCGACTTCTACGTCAGCCTGTTCCTGCTCTGGACGTTGCTCGTATGTGCCGGGCTGGTGTTCCTCGGCCGTCGCGTGTTCAAGCTGCTGGTGCTGATCAAGGAAGCGTTCATGCTGTCGTTCGCGACGGCGAGTTCCGAAGCCGCGTACCCGAAGATCCTCGACGCGCTCGACCGGTTCGGCGTGCGCCGCAAAATCTCGAGCTTCGTGATGCCGATGGGCTATTCGTTCAACCTCGACGGCTCGATGATGTACTGCACGTTCGCGTCGCTGTTCATCGCGCAGGCGTACAACATCCACCTGTCGCTCGGCACGCAGGTCACGATGCTGCTGGTCCTGATGCTGACGTCGAAGGGGATGGCGGGCGTGCCGCGCGCATCGCTCGTCGTGATCGCCGCCACGCTGCACCAGTTCGGGCTTCCGGAGGCCGGGCTGCTGCTGATCCTCGGCGTCGACACGTTCCTCGACATGGGCCGTTCGGCCACCAATGCGGTCGGCAACTCGATCGCCAGCGCGGTGGTCGCGAAGTGGGAAGGCCAGCTCATGTCGGAGGCGGAAGCCGAGGCCAACCTGGCACGCATCGACGCGGAGCAGGAAGGGACGATCGCACATCCGGCGGATGTCTGACGGGGGGCTTGCGATGAAGATGCAGCGATTCTGGCGTACGCTCGCACTCGCGGGCCTGCTTGCCGCGGGCGCAAGCGCGCGCGCGGAAGATGCGCCATCACCGCCGCCGCGCGTCGAGCCGTTCGCGCCGGCCCAGCTGACCGGCACGCTCGCGAAGGTGCGCGGCAGCGGCACGATCGCGCTCGGCTATCGCGACGCATCGATACCGTTCTCGTACCTGAATGCGCGCAACCAGCCGATCGGTTATTCGATCGAGCTCTGCAAGGCGCTCGTGTCGTCGATCGAGGATGCGGTCAACAAGAGCCTGACGATCCGCTGGGTGCCGGTCACGTCCGACAACCGCATCGACGCGGTGGTCAGCGGCGCGGTCGATCTGGAATGCGGCTCCACGACGAGCAACCTGGAGCGCCAGAAGCGCGTGGCGTTCTCGCCGATCATCTTCGTGGCCGGCACGAAGGTGATGGTGAAGCGAGGCTCGCCGATCCGCTCGTTCCGCGATCTCGCGGGCAGGAAGGTCGCGGTGACGGCCGGCACGACCAACGAGAAGGCGCTGCGCGACCTGGACCAGCGGTTCAGGCTCGGGATCCAGCTGCAGGTGGTGCCGGACCACGCACAGGGCTTCGCGCTCGTCGCGAACGGCCGCGCCGATGCGTTCGCGACGGACGACGTGCTGCTGTACGGCCTGATTGCGGAGAATGCGGGCAAGGGCGGGCAGTACGACGTGGTTGGCGATTTCCTGTCATACGACCCGTACGGCATCATGTTCCGCAAGGACGATCCGCAGCTCGCGCAGGTCGTGAAGAGCACGTTCGAGGAGCTGGCCGTCGACGGCGAGATCACGCGTCAGTACAAGCGCTGGTTCCTGCGTCCGCTGCCGTCGGGCAAGAGTCTGAACCTGCCGATGAGCCCGCAACTGGAGACCATCATCGAGACGATCGGCGTCAAGGGCGAATGAGTGCGGTGGCTGGCTGATCGCACGGACGAATGTCAAAGCGGCCCCGGTGCCTGACCAGGCACCGGGGCCGCTCACCGGAAGCACCGCGTTCAACCGACCCGCGCTTCTCCCTGGCTCACCGCTTCATCGCCCGCCGCGGCCGTGCGCGCCAGCACGGGCTTCAGCGCGTGCCCGGTATGGCTCGCCCTCACCTGCACAAGCCCTTCCGGCGGCGCCGCCGCGACGATCGTGCCACCGCCCACGCCGCCTTCCGGGCCGAGATCGATGATCCAGTCGGCTTCGGCGATCACGTCGAGATCGTGCTCGATCACGACGACGCTATGGCCTCCATCGACCAGCCGGTGCAGCACGCGGATCAGCTTCGCGACGTCGGCCATGTGCAGGCCGACCGTCGGCTCGTCGAGCACGTACAGCGTGTGCGGCGCCTTCTGGCCGCGCCGCGTGATGTCGTCGCGCACCTTCGTGAGCTCGGTGACGAGCTTGATCCGCTGCGCCTCGCCGCCGGACAGCGTCGGCGACGGCTGGCCGAGCGTCAGGTAGCCGAGGCCGACGTCCTTCATCAGCTGCAGCGGATGCGCGATGTTCGTAATCGGCGCGAAGAACTCGACCGCTTCGTCGATCTCCATCGTCAGCACGTCGCCGATGTTCCGGCCGCGCCACGTGACCGCGAGCGTCTCCGGATTGAAGCGCTGCCCGTGGCACACATCGCACGGCACCTTCACGTCGGGCAGGAAGCTCATCCCGATCGTGCGCACGCCTTGCCCTTCGCACGCGGGGCAGCGCCCGTCGCCGGTGTTGAACGAGAAGCGCGACGCCGTGTAGCCGCGCGCACGCGCTTCCAGCGTATCGGCGAACAGCTTGCGGATCGTGTCCCACACGCCGATGTAGGTGGCCGGACACGAACGCGGCGTCTTGCCGATCGGCGTCTGGTCGACTTCGAGCACGCGGTCGATCCGCTCCCAGCCGCTCAGCAACTCGCAGCCCTGCCACGCATGCGTGACGTTCAGCGACGGCCGCGGTGCGCTGCGCGCGAGCACGCTCGAGCGGCGGTTGGCGGCCGGCGCGTCCTGCTGCGCGGCCTTGCGCGCGCGCCGCGTGGCCGGCGACGACAGCACCGAGCGGCCGACCGCGTCGAGCAGGTTTGTCATCAGCACGTCGCGCGCGAGCGTCGACTTGCCGGAGCCGCTCACCCCCGTCACCGCGACGAGCCGCGCAAGCGGAATGCCGACAGTGACGTCGCGCAGGTTGTGCAGCCTGGCGCCATGCACGGTCAGCCAGGCTTCCGGCACCGCCGGTGCGCCCTTCCTGCCCGGCAGGCTCACCGCGCGGCGCGGTTGCAGCGGGTGCGTCATCGGTTGCGCGAGCAGGCGCCCCGTCACCGAATCCGGCTGCGCGGCCAGATCGGCGACCGCGCCCTCGGCGACCAGCGTGCCGCCGCGCTTGCCGGCGCCCGGGCCGACGTCGATGATGTGATCGGCGCGGCGAATCGTGTCCTCGTCATGCTCGACGACGACGAGCGTGTTGCCCTTGTCGCCGAGCTTGCGCAGCGCGTCCAGCAGGATCTGGTTGTCGCGCGGATGCAGGCCGATCGTCGGCTCGTCGAGCACGTAGCACACGCCCTGCAGGTTGCTGCCGAGCTGCGCGGCGAGCCGGATGCGTTGCGCTTCGCCGCCCGACAGGCTCGGCGCCGCGCGATCGAGGCTCAGGTAGCCGAGCCCGACCTCCTCGAGAAACGCGAGGCGGCTGCCGATCTCGCTGACGATGTCGCGCGCGATCTGCGCGTCGCGGCCGGTCAGTTCCAGCGCATCGATCCAGCGGCGCGTATCGGACACCGTCCACTGCGCGACCTCGACGATCGGATGCGCATCGAACGTGACCGCACGCGCGGACGGGTTCAGGCGCGTGCCGCCGCAATCCGGGCACGGCTCGTTGCCGACGCCTTCCGGCTCCTGCTCGTCCGACGGCAGCGTCTGCTCGCGGCCGCGATCGTCCCCGGCGAGCACCGTGTCGTCGTACGCCGCGCGCTGTTCGCGCGTGAGCGTGACGCCGGTGCCGACGCAGGTCGTGCACCAGCCGTGCTTGCTGTTGTACGAGAACATCCGCGGATCGAGTTCCGGATAGCTCGTGCCGCACACCGGGCACGCACGCTTGACCGACAGCACCTTGACCTCGCCGACGCGTGCGGTCGAATGATCGTTCTGCATCGCGTGGTGCAGCCCGTCGAGCGGCGCGAGCAGATGCATCACGCCCTTGCCGAGCTCGAGCGTCTCGTCGAGCCGCCGCCGCAACTCGGCCTCGTTGTCCGGTGACACGACGATGTCAGCCACCGGCAGCTCGATCGTGTGCTCGCGGAAGCGATCGAGCTTCGGCCACGGATCGACCGTGACGAACTCGCCGTCGACGCGCAGATGCGTGCTGCCGCGCGCCTTCGCCCACTTCGCGAGGTCGGTATACACGCCCTTGCGGTTGACCACGAGCGGCGCGAGCAGCCCGACGTGCTCGCCGCGATGGTCGCGCAGCAGTTGTGCGGCGATCGACTCGACGGTTTGCGACGTGACCGGCGTGCCGTCGTGGATGCAATGCTGCAGGCCGAGCTTCACATACAGCAGCCGCAGGAAGTGCCAGACCTCGGAGGTGGTCGCGACCGTGCTCTTGCGGCCGCCGCGCGACAGGCGCTGCTCGATCGCCACCGTCGGCGGAATGCCGTACACCGCGTCGACTTCCGGCCGCCCGGCCGGCTGCACGATCGAGCGCGCATACGCGTTCAGCGATTCGAGGTAGCGGCGCTGGCCTTCGTGGAACAGGATGTCGAACGCGAGCGTCGACTTGCCGGAACCCGACACGCCGGTGATCACGTTGAACTTGCCGTGCGGAATGTCGACGTCGAGCGCCTTCAGGTTGTGCTCGCGTGCATTGACGATCCGCACGACGTCCTCGCCCTCGATCGCGCGCCGCTCGCGTGCGGCGTTCAGCACGGCCTGCAGCGGCACGCCTTCGTCGGCGAGCGCCGTTTCGCCATCCATCGCACGGTCGTACTGCAGCAGCGCGACGCCGGTATGCGATTGCGCGCAGGCCTTCACGTCGTCGGGCGTGCCCGCGCACAGCACGAGGCCGCCGCCGTCGCCGCCCTCGGGGCCGAGATCGATCAGCCAGTCCGCCGCGCGGATCACGTCGAGGTTGTGCTCGATCACGATCAGCGAATGGCCGGCCGCGAGCAGCTTGCCGAACGCCTGCATCAGCTTCGCGATGTCGTCGAAGTGCAGCCCGGTGGTCGGCTCGTCGAACATGAACAGCTTCGCGCGCGCGATGCGCGCCTCTTCGCTGGCGACCCGGCGCCCGCCGGCGGCCGCCGCCGATTCGGCGAGGAAGCCGGCCAGCTTCAGCCGCTGCGCTTCGCCGCCGGACAACGTCGGCACCGGCTGGCCGAGCTTCACGTATTCGAGGCCGACGTCGACGATCGGCTGCAGCACGCGCAGCACCTCGGCGTCGGCGGCAAAGAACGCGGCCGCTTCGCTGACGGTCAGGTCGAGCACGTCGGCGATGTTCAGCGCGCGGCCGTCGCGCTCGATGCGCACTTCGAGAATCTCGGCGCGGTAGCGGCTGCCGTCGCAGTCCGGGCAACGCAGGTAGACGTCGCTCAGGAACTGCATCTCGATGTGCTCGAAGCCCGAGCCGCCGCAGGTCGGGCAACGGCCGTCGCCCGAGTTGAAGCTGAACGTGCCGGCGCCGTAACCGCGTTGCAGCGCGAGCGGCGCCTTCGCGAACAGCTTGCGGATCTCGTCGAACGCGCCGACATAGCTGGCCGGGTTCGAACGCGTGGTCTTGCCGATCGGCGACTGGTCGACGAACACGACGTCGCCGACCTGGTCGGCGCCCGCGAGGTTGCGGAACGCGCCCGGCGACTCGGTCGCCTTGCCGTGGTGACGCGCCATCGCCGGATGGAGCACGTCCTGCAGCAGCGTCGACTTGCCGGAACCCGACACGCCCGTCACGCACACGAGCCGCTGCAGCGGAATCTCGACCGTCACGTCGCGCAGGTTGTGCTCGGTCGCGCCTTCGAGCACGATGCGCGGCGTGTTCGCGTCGACCGGACGGCGCGCCCAGTTCGACGCATGCGCGACGTGCTTGCGGCCGCCGAGATACTCGCCCGTCAGCGTAGGCGCGGAGCGGATGTCGCCCGGCGTGCCGTCGTAGACGATCGTGCCGCCGCGCTCGCCGGGGCCCGGGCCCATGTCGATCAGCCGGTCGGCCGCGAGCATCACCGACGGATCGTGCTCGACGACCACCAGCGTATTGCCCGCGTCGCGCAGCCGCTGCATCGCCTCGACGATCCGCGTGAGGTCGCGCGGATGCAGCCCGATGCTGGGCTCGTCGAGCACGAACAGCGTTTTCGTGAGCGACGTGCCGAGCGCCGTGGTCAGGTTGATCCGCTGAACTTCGCCGCCCGACAGCGTGCGGCTCTGCCGGTCGAGCGTCAGGTAGCCGAGCCCCACGTCGCACAGGTATTTCAGGCGCGTGCGCACCTCGGCGAGCAGCAGCTTCAGCGCATCGTCGAGCAGCGCGCTCGGCAGGCTGACTGCGTCGAAGAAGCGGCGGATGCGCTCGATCGGCAGCAGCATCAGGTCGTGCACCGTCAGGCCCGGCAGCGCCTCGAGCTGCGTGCGCGTCCAGTCGACGCCGCGCGGCATGAAACGCTCGGCGGGCGCGAGCACCGCGTCGGCGTTCGCCTTCGAGCCGAGCCGCCACTGCAGCGATTCCGTCTTCAGGCGCGCGCCGCCGCAGACGTCGCACGGCGTGTAGCTGCGGTACTTCGACAGCAGCACGCGGATATGCATCTTGTACGCTTTCGATTCGAGGTAGCCGAAGAAGCGTTTGACGCCGTACCACTGGCTCTGCCACTTGCCGTTCCAGTCCGGCGAGCCGTTGATCACCCAGTCGCGCTCGGCGTCCGTCAGGTCCGACCACGGCGTGTCGCGCGGGATGCCGGCCTTCGCCGCGTAGCGCATCAGGTCGTCCTGGCATTCCTTCCATGCGGGCGTCTGCATCGGCTTGATCGCGCCGCCGCGCAGCGTCTTGCGCGCGTCGGGGATCACGAGGCCGAGATCGACGCCGATCACGCGGCCGAAGCCGCGGCAGGTTTCGCATGCGCCGTAGGCCGAGTTGAACGAGAACAGCGCCGCCTGCGGCTCCGCGTAGCGCAGGTCGCTGTCGGGATCGTGCAGGCCGGTGGAGAAACGCCAGACCTGCGGCTCGGCGAGCGCGTTTTCTGCCTCCGGTGCAAGCACGTACACGTTCACGCGCCCGCCGCCGCGCTTCAGCGACGCCTCGATCGCCTCGACCACGCGCACCTTGTCGGCCTGCTGGACGCGGAAGCGGTCGGCCACCACGTCGAGCAGCTTGCGCGGCCCCGTGGGCGACGCGACTTCGCGCTGCGCCTGCACGCGCGTGTAGCCGCTCGCGGACAGCCACTGCGCGACTTCGTCCTCGGACGCGCTTTCCGGCAGCTCGACCGGGAACGTGACGACGACGCGCGGATCGTCGGCGCGCGTGCGCTCGACGAGTTCCGCGTAGATCGTCTCGGGCGTGTCATGCCGCACCTGCCGCGCGGTCTGGCGGTCGAACAGCTCGGCCGCGCGCGCGTACAGCAGCTTCAGGTGATCGTTGAGCTCGGTCATCGTGCCGACGGTCGAGCGCGAACTGCGGACCGGGTTGGTCTGGTCGATCGCGATCGCGGGCGGCACGCCGTCGACGCGCTCGACCTGCGGGCGGTCCATCCGGTCGAGGAACTGCCGCGCATACGCGCTGAACGTCTCGACATAGCGCCGCTGGCCTTCCGCGTACAGCGTGTCGAACACGAGGCTCGACTTGCCGGAGCCCGACGGGCCGGTGACGACCGTCATTTCGCCGGTGCGCAGGTCGAGATCGAGGTTCTTGAGGTTGTGCTGACGCGCTCCGCGAATGCGGATCAGATTGCTGGATGACAATTTGCCTGCCCGTCTGAATGAGTTAGCCGGAATTCACGGTGCCGGAACGCTGCGGCGGTTGCCCGCAGGCGCGGCGCACGTGCCGCACGGGTCATGCCCGCGCCGCTCGAGTTCGACGGATACTATACTGTATATTCATACAGTTTTCCATGAACGGGCGCGAATGCGGGAATACGCGCCAGATCACTCCGGCTTCGCCTTGGCGGGACTTGCCCTGCGTCCACGCCCCGGCGGCCTGGCCGGCACGGTTCGCCCGTATTCGTTCCACCACGCCGTCAACGCCTCCATCGTCGGCCCGAGGCCACGCGCCTTCGCGGTGATCGCGTATTCGACGCGCGGCGGCACTTCCGCGAACACCGTGCGGGTAATCAAGCCGTCCGCTTCCAGCTCGCGCAACTGCGCCGTCAGCATGTGCTGCGTGATGCCGGGAATCGCTTTTCGTAGTTCTCCGAACCGATAGACGCGCTGGTTGAGCAGCCACATGATCTCCAGCTTCCACTTGCCGGAAAGCAGCGCGAACGCGCGCCGCATTTCGTCGTGCATGTTCACTTCGTCGGCGTCTTTAGTCATCTTTTCCATACCAGCAGACAGAAAATCATCCTACTTGCGGGCGTTCATCTTAGACGACATTCTTGCACCAAGTCGATAGCGACGAAACTCAGGAACCCGCAACAAATGGCCGAAAATTTCGCATACTGGGTCAGCACCGCCTTGCTGTCGCTGCTCTATCTCGCGTCCGCGACGCTCTACATCGTCAAGCGGGAGCGGGTCTGCAAAATCCTCGTCGGATTCGGCTATCCCGCGTATCTCGTGCCGCTCCTGACCGTCGCGAAGATCGGCGCCGTAGCGGCCATCCTGACCCGTGTCGGCGTACCGCTCAGCGATCTCGCGTACGCGGGCATCTTCTATCACCTGCTGCTTTCCGGACTGGCGCACATCGGTGTTCGCAAGCCACAAGGCGCACTGCCTGCAGCGGTCGCCCTCGTCTGTCTCGTCGTTTCATTCACCACGCAGAACGCAGCGCGCGACATCCCGTCGCCGTACGGCGTCGTCGCGACGATGCGTCACGCGACCGTCAGCTAAAGGAGAACATCATGGCCCGACTCAGCGGAAAAATTGCCATCGTAACGGGCGCCGGCCGGGGAATCGGACGCGCCACCGCGAAACGGTTCGCCGCCGAAGGCGCAACGGTAGCGGTCGTGTCGCTCACGCCGGCCAACGTCGATGCGGTCGTCGCCGACATCGAGGCCGCCGGCGGCCGTGCACTCGGCGTCCCTTGCGATCTCGGCAGCGCCGACCAGATCAACGCGGCCGTCGACAAGGTCGCCACGACGTGCGGCGGCATCGACATACTCGTGAACAATGCATTCGATCCGTCCGCGCCGTTCTCGTCGATCGCCGAATTGTCGGTGGACAAACTGCAACGCAACTTCGATCTCGGGCCCATCGCGTACCTGAGGATGATGCAGGCGGCCTATCCGCACCTGAAAGCGAGCGGCGAAGGCCGCGTGATCAACTTCGGCTCGATGGCCGGCGTCATGGGTCTCGCGGGGTACGGTCCGTACAACATGGCGAAGGAAGCGGTGCGTGCGCTGACGAGAACCGCCGCGCGCGAATGGGCCGCCGACCGGATCACGGTCAATAACGTGTTGCCGTTGGCGCAGACGTGGGACGAAAACGCCAACGTGCCGCCACCGACCAACCCGCTGGGTCGTTTCGGTACACCCGACGACGACATCGCACCGGTCGTCCTGTTCCTCGCCAGCAAGGACGCCCGGTTCCTGACGGGTTACAGCCTCACGCCGGACGGCGGCTCGATCATCGACAGCGCACGCTAAGCGACGCTCGGCGGGCGCGTGTCGCCACGGTGTACGGCCCGCGCGTTCGAGGTCGTATGCCGCACACGCATCATGCGATGCCGACACGGCATCGCGTGCGCCGCGTCGTCGCTTATGATCGGCGTCCGCGAATCCTGTCGCGATACGTCACGCCAGACGCTTCCCCGTCGACACATCCGCTCGACACCCGATCAGCCCTACCCGTCACGACTCACATTCCCATGCAGGTTACTCGGCATACGACACGACGATTTCATCCACTCCGCCGCTTACCCCTCTTGCTGACTGTCATGACCACCTGTTTGACAGCAGTGGCCGAAGCCGCGCCCGTGCCCGCACCGCCGAACATTCAAGCCGTGTCATGGCTCGTCGTCGACGGCGCGTCCGAACAGATTCTGGCCGAGCACAACGCGGACGCGGTGCGTCAACCCGCGTCGCTCACCAAGCTCATGACCGCGTACATCGCTCTTCGTGCGCTGCGCGACGGAACCCTGGGCTGGGACGAAAAGGTTACGGTCCGCACGTCCGATGTGGCGGAAGTCGGCAGTGACGAAGCCCGGATGTATCTCGTCCCCGGACAGCGCGTCACGATCAGGAGCCTGGTCCAGGGCCTGATCGTCGCGTCGGCGAACGATGCGGCGCTGGTGCTGGCCGAGCGGGTCGGCGGCTCGCTGTCCGGCTTCGAGCAATTGATGAACGACACGGCGCGTCAGATCGGCATGCAGCACACGCGTTTCACCACGCCGTCGGGCATCACGACGCCAGGCAACCATTCGACCGCTCGCGATCTGGCCACGCTGGCACTCCGTCTCACGCGGGACTTCCCGGAATACTACGGGTACTCGTCCAGACAGCACTTTTCCTACGGAAAATTCGAGAAGCGCAACAAGAACTGGCTGCTTGGCATGGATCCGTCCGTGGACGGCCTGAAGACGGGACACACCGCGGCCGCCGGCTATTGCATCGTCGCGACCGCGAGCCGACCGCAGGAAGCCCCCGCGATCAAGCGACGCGTGTTCGCGGTGGTCCTGGGCGCGCCCACTGCCGCAGCAAGAATATCGGGGGCGGCCCGGTTGCTGAACTACGCATTTTCCTCGTACAGGGATGACGCAGCGGCGCCCTCGTCGGGACGCCATTTCGTCACGCGCCCGGCCGCGCCGGGCGCCGGCGACGCAGGCAGAACCTGATGCCATGCCGAGGCGCCTGAACCGCGCCTCGAACCCGACGGGCGTCAACCTGGTCATCGACGCCCGCCCCAAACAGATACCGACTCAACCGCCACCCGCCGTCGCATACGCAATGCACGTGCGGGCGAGCACATCGGTCGGATCGACGAGCGTCGCCCGCCCCCCGTTCCGCGCGACATATTCGCCGCCAGGCAGCAGGATCGGCAGTTCCGTGCATCCGAGCACGATCACGCTCACCCCCTCGGCAATCAGCGCCTCGATGGCAGCGCCGATATCGTCCTCGCACTGCCCGGCCGTGAAGCCGGCCTTCACGCCCCGCTCCCCGTAGATCGCTTCCATCACGCGCGCCTGCAACGCCGGTGCCGGCACCACTTGCCGAAGTCCTTGCGACTCGAGCGCCCTCTTGTAAACGCCGCTTTCGATCGTGCCCGACGTCGCCAGCACGCCGACCTCCCGCAGCGCCGGACGGGTGTCGCGCAGATGAGCGGCGGTCACGGTCAGCATGTTGACGATCGGAATGCCGAGGTAAGGCTGAATCCGCTCGACGAACGCATGCGCCGTGTTGCACGGAATCGCGATGACGTCGGCATCGCCGTCCTCGAGCTTCTTGCAGGTCGCGTACAGGGAGATCGTCGGATCCGCGCCGGTGCCCACCAGGTTCTCGGTGCGATCGGGAATCTGCGGATTCTGTTCGACCAGCAGCTTGATATGGTCCTGATCGCGCGACGCCGGCGTGTTGCGCACGATCTTGTCCAGGAAATCGACCGTCGCGGCCGGGCCCACGCCGCCGACCACGCCGATCTTGAACGTCGCCGCGCGCGAACCCGGCTGCCCGGTCAGCGCGTACTGCGCATACGCCAGGTTCGAATCCACGAGCGGCACGCGCTGCGGGCCGATTTCGTCCGCGACCAGCGCGATCTCGGTCAGCCCGGGGACGATGACCTGCACGCCCTGATCGGCGAGGTCCTCGCATGCGCGGCGCAACAGCTCGACCGGCCGGCCGCGAAGATTGCCGCGCTTGATGCCGTCGGCTCCGTAGACGGCTTCGGTCACGGGATCGATACCTTCGTGCGACCGCGGATAGACGACTTCGAATTGCGGCGGCGCGAAATACGCATCGAAGAGCCGCTTGTCCCGCACGTAGTCCGAAGCCAGCACGCCGATGCGCGTCGCGCCGGGATGCTTGCGCCGCACGTGGCTGCGAACGGCTTCGACGATATCCACGATCGGCAGACGCGTATTCGCCTTCAGCTCGTCGATGAACGTATGACTCAGGAAGCACGGCAGCACGACCGTCGTCACGCCACGCTGCTCGAACGCCCGGATCATGTCGAACACGTACAGCTTGCGTTCGATGGTCGCCGCACTGCCCGCCCCCGAGCCCTTGAACGGATATTGCTCGAAAATCATCTCGACGTGCTCCTCGTCGGACGAAGCAGGCGTGGCCTTCACCATCTTGAAGAACACGTCGGCGCTGCCCAGCGGCCCGAGACCGCCGATCACGCCGAACTTCCGCCGGGCATTCACGCTATCCGTGCGCATCATGCATTCAGCTCCGGCTGGTCGAATACGGCGCCTTCCTGCTTCGCCGCACGCCGGCTCTCCCACTTCGCGATCACCGCCGTCGCCACGCTGTTGCCGATCACGTTCGTCATCGTGCGGCCCATGTCGAGGATCTGGTCGATCGCCAGGACCATCGCGACGCCGGCCGCCGGCAGATGGAACATCGGCGCGACCGCCGCGACCACGACCACCGAGCCGCGCGGCACGCTCGCCATGCCCTTGCTGCTCAACATCAGCACCAGCAGCATGAAGACCTGCTGCGACAGCGGCATGTGCACGCCGAACGCCTGCGCGATGAAGATCGCGGCAAACGCCTGATACATCATCGAACCATCGAGGTTGAACGCGTATCCCAGCGGCAGCGTGAAGCCCGCCACTTTCTTGTCGACGCCGAACTGCTCGAGCTGCTCGGTCAGGCGCGGATAGGCCGCCTCGCTGCTCGCGGTCGAGAAAGCGATCAGCGCGGGTTCGCGCACGGCCTTCAGCAGGCTGACGACTCGCCGCCCGAGAAACACGTAGCCGGCGCCGATCAGCATCGCCCACAGGACCAGCAGCCCGAGATAGAACGAGCCGACCAGCTTTCCATACGTGTAGATCACGTCGAGCCCGCGCAGCGTGACCGACGAAGCGATCGCACCGAATACGCCGAGCGGCGCCGCGCGCATCACGTAGTTCGTCAGACGCAGCATCACCGGCACCATGCCGTCGATCGACTGGATCACGACGCCGACCCGCTTGTCGTGCTTCAGCGCACTCAGCGCGATGCCGAGAAAGACCGAGAACACCAGGATCTGCAGGATGTCGTTGCGCGCCATCGCGTCGAGCAGGCTGGTCGGGAACGCATGCGTGATCACGTCCCGTGCGTTCAGCGCGGCGGTATTGAGTCCGGTGTTGACCTCGCCGGCGGCTTCCGTGAGGTTCAGCCCGGCGCCCGGCTGCAGCGCATTGGCCATCACGAGGCCCAGGCTCAACGAAATCAGCGACGCACAGATGAACCATCCGATCGAACGCACACCGATGCGGCCGACGTCTTCGCCGCTGTCCATGCCGGCCAGGCCGGACACGAGCGTCACGAACACCAGCGGCGCAATGATCATCTTGATCAGGCGCAGGAAGATGTCGGTGACGATCGAGAAGTAGCCGGCGACCGCTTTGAGCGCGGCCGGGTTCGCTATGTTCGTGTGGCACGCATAACCGGCGACGACACCGAGGGTCATGCCGATTGCAATGCTCAGGGTAAGGCGATTTTTCATGTCCATTCGTCCTTGGGTGGCACCCGGCCGCCGGAACGCGGCGAGCGCTGCGAAGAAGGCCCCGCGACGCCGGTCACGCGTCACATGTGCCGTTGGAACGAATGGTAGGGACGGTCGAAAAAACCGTGATGCCGGTGCAACATGGCGGTATGCGAGCCTCGCATAAGGCGGGAAAACCCTGACTTACCCGAGCCGGGCAGGCTCCGCGCGCAGATGCTGCCAGAGCGTGTCGAGGAATTCGCTGCGATTCGACACGTCGCGATACACGCGCAGTTCGACTTCCAGGTTCCACGCCGCCGGCCCGGCCGGTACGAGTTCGCCGGCCGCCAGTTCGGCGGCGATCGCGCTGCGGGGCAGCCACGCAATGCCCTCGCCTTCCATCACGAGCTTTTTCAGCACTTCGGCCATGTCGGACTCGTAGTGCAGTTGCAACGCCGGCGTGTCCGACGCACGACCGAGCAGCAGCGCGAGACATCGCCCGAAGTAGCTGGTTTCCGTATAGGAGATCAGCGGCAGCGGATTCTGCCTCGTGCCGGGCAGGCGAAACGCGGGCGCCGAGCGCCGGTTCGGCCGGCACGCCGGCATCAACGTGTCGAGGCCCACGGTCAGGTGCTCGTACTTCGCCGGGTCGAGATGGAGCGGCAGCTCCGGATGGTGATAGGCGAACATGAGCTCGCAGTTGCCGTTCACGAGCATCAGGATCGAGTCATGGACGTTGGTTGGAATGACGCGCGCCCGCACTTCGCCGAAATGCGGCGCGAGCGCCTTGAGCCAGGCCGGCAGGAAGCTGAGCGCGATCGTGTGGCCCGCGGCGATCTGCAGGCTCTTGCCGGCGATCCGCTGCTCGGTGCGGATGATGGCGCGCGTGTCGAACAGGCGGCTGAGCACGTCCTCGGCCGTCTCGCGAAACAGGCGGCCCGCCGGCGTCAGCACCGGCGGAAAACTGCTGCGGTCGATCAGTTCGGCGCCGATCCACTGCTCGAGCGACTGGATGCGACGGCTGAAGCCCGACTGCGTGACGTTGCGAAATTCGGCCGCACGGGAAAAGCTTTGATATTGAGCGAGCGCGAGGAAATCCTCGATCCATTTGATTTCCATGTTGGCCTTGGCGGGTCGCGGGTGGATCGGCCTGTGCGTCACCCAGATCAAGGTGACGCACGGGCCGGCGGACGCTCACATTGTATGTGCTCGATCCGGCGCATCGCGTCGGCATTCGCCACGGTGCCCATGCACCGATCCGAATGTCGTCGTGCGGTATCGTCGTCGACGGGACGATATTCGCCGCCGGCAACCCCGTTGACAACGACGTTTCGGCAACACGGCCGCCACGTCGTCCCTGCTCGCTACGCCTTTTTCGCATAGGCGCTGCACCAGCCTTTTGCATTGACCTGCTTGCCGCCGAAAATGGTGCACGGCGCCATCGCGGCGCCGGTCTTGCCCTGGAAGAACTGGCAATTCGCGCAGGCCTCGCCCGCCTGAAATTTCGGGAACTTCGCATGGTCGACCCGGCTGGCGTCCGTCTTGTAGCCGAGGGCCTGGGCGTTTGCATCGGATTCCTGCACGGCACCGGCATCCGCCGCGGCCGCGCGACGTCCAACGGCCAGCGCGGAGGCGAAAACGGTAGTGGCTGCAATAAAGCGTCGGCGTGAAAATCTCATGGGGTCCTCCCTTCAGGTTTGCGTGAACGGATGTCCGGGAAGCGTCGTCCCCGATGACGTGACGCCGTCCGTCCCGAAACGGCGTCCGTCGATGGCGCACGTATCGTGCCCATCGTGATGCGCAACGCCCGTCGGCCGACGCACGGCCGGCGACGGGATCAGTGGAAGAAGAGCGCCCGCATGCCGAACGTGTGATGCGCTTCGGCGGCCATCAGCACCATCAGCACCAGCAGGCACAGAGGCGGCACCAGGATCGCGTACACCAGCGCCAGCCGCTCCCACATCATGTGCATGAAAATCGACACGATCAGCCCGGCCTTGGCGATCATGAGCACGACGATCAGCACCCAGCGCAGCAGGCCCTGCACGTGGAAATAGTCCACCAGGTACGACAACGTGCTCAGGACGAACAGCAGGCCCCAGATCTTCAGGTAGATGCCGATCGGATGCTGCTGGCCGTGCGCGGCGTCGGGTCGATCGGCGGGATCGGTGTGGTCCATGGCCTGCCTCACCACAAATAGAACAGCGCGAAGATGAACACCCACACCAGGTCGACGAAGTGCCAGTACAAGCCGGCAATCTCGACGATCTGGAAGTTGCCGTGGTCGGCGAACCCCGGCTGCAGGATCTTGCGTGCGATCAGCAGCAGGTAGATCACGCCGCAGGTCACGTGAAAGCCGTGAAACCCGGTGATCATGAAAAAGCACGCGCCAAACTGTGCCGCGCCCATCGGGTTGCCCCACGGACGGATGCCTTCTCGGAAGATCAGGTTGCTCCATTCGAAGGCCTGCAGCGACACGAAGGTCGCACCCAGCAGCGCGGTCGCCAGCAACAGCGCCGCGGCGGGCCTTGCGTTGCGCCGGTAGCCGAAGTTGACGGCCATCGCCATGGTGCCGCTGCTGCTGATCAGGATGAACGTCATGATGGCAATCAGCAGCAGCGGCACTTCCACGCCGCCCACGGTCAGCCCGAACACCTTGGACGTGTCGGGCCACGGCGCCGTGGTCGACATGCGCACCGACATGTAGCCGATCAGGAAGCTGCTGAAGACGAAGGTGTCCGACAGCAGGAAGATCCACATCATCGCCTTGCCCCACGGCACCTTGAACGCTTCGCGGTCGGCCGACCAGTCGGTGACGATGCCGCGCCAGCCGTCGGGGCCGGCGCCGGTCGGCGCGATGTCGGCCGATTCGCCGGCGGGTTCGGAGGGGAGCGTGGGCGAAGTCATGGCGCGGCTCCATACAGCGGCCCGCACAGGGCGGCGATGATCGCGGGGGTGATCCACCACATCGCAGCCAGCAGCGCGAGCCAGACAGCCAGCAGAAAATGCCAATAGATCGCGCACAGCGCAATGGCACGCTGGGCCCGGAACGGGTCAGCGCGCCGCAGACGCGCGATCGTGATGCCCCAGGCCACCAGCCCGCCCAGCACGTGCAACCCGTGCAGGCCGGTGAGCAGGTACAGGAAGCTGTTGGAAGGATTGACGGTGATGGTCTGCCCGGCCGCGGACAGCATGCGCCAGGCGGTCAGTTGCCCGATCACGAACAGCGCCGCCAGCACCCCGCCGGATATCAGCCACGCCGCGCGGTGCAAGCCGATCCGCCGGGCACGCTGCATGGCCATGCTTGCCAGCACCAGCGCACCGGTGTTCCACCAGAGCAGCACCGGATGCGGGATCGGCTGCCAGTCGGGCTCGCGCATGCGCATGCCATAGGCGAGCAGCAGCAGTGAAAACAAGGTCGTGGCCACCGCCATGAAGACGATCAGGCCCGTGCGGCCCGCATTCGGCGAGACGGGTCGCGCGTCGGGAACGAGGGGGCGCGGCAGCGTGGTCATTCGCGTGCCTCGCCGGGGTGAAGGGTCGGCTGCGTCGGCGCGGGCTCGGGCGCCGTTGCGGGCGGCTGGTTTTGCGGGACGAAGTCTTCCTCCTGCCCCGGCGGACTGTATTCGTAGGCCCAGCGGTAGACCACCGGCAGCGCGGCGCCCCAGTTGCCGTGCGCCGGCGGCGTTTGCGGCGTCTGCCATTCCAGCGTGGTGGCCCGCCACGGGTTGCCGTCGGCACGCTTGCCGCGCGCGAGGCTCCACGCCAGGTTGAACAGGAACAGCAGCTGCGCCGCCGCGACGATCAGCGCAACGACGGTGATGAACGCGTTGAGCGTCTGCGCCGAATGCGGAATGAAGCTGTAGCCCTCGTACGCGTAATACCGTCGCGGCATGCCCAGGACGCCGAGATAGTGCATCGGGAAGTAGATCGCATAGGTGCCGACGAAGGTGATCCAGAAATGCGCGCGCCCGAGCGTGTCGTCGAGCATGCGGCCCGTCACCTTCGGATACCAGTGGTAAAGGCCGCCGAACACCACCAGGATCGGCGACACGGCCATCACCATATGGAAGTGCGCGACCACGAAGTACGTGTTCGACAGCGGAATGTCCACGCTCACGTTGCCGAGGTAGAGCCCGGTCAGCCCGCCCAGCACGAAGGTGCTGACGAAGCCGATCGCGAACAGCATCGGCACGGTCAGGTGGATATCGCCGCGCCACAGCGTCAGCACCCAGTTGTAGACCTTGAGCGCGGTCGGCACGGCGATGATGAGCGTGGTGGTGGCGAAGAAGAAGCCGAAGTACGGATTCATGCCGGCGACGAACATGTGGTGGGCCCAGACCACGAAGCTCAACGCGCCGATGATGACGATCGCCCACACCATCATCCTGTAGCCGAAGATGCTCTTGCGCGCGTGCGTGCTGATGAGGTCCGACGCGATGCCGAAGGCCGGCAGCGCGACGATGTAGACCTCGGGATGCCCGAAGAACCAGAACAGGTGCTGGAACAGCAGCGGGCTGCCGCCGACGTGCTTGAGCGTCTGCCCCATCGACACCACGGCCGGCACGAAGAAGCTGGTGCCGAGCGTCCTGTCGAGCAGCATCATCACCGCCGACACGAACAGCGCCGGAAACGCCAGCAGCGCCATGATGGTCGCGATGAAGATACCCCACACCGTGAGCGGCATGCGCATGAGCGTCATGCCGCGCGTGCGCGCCTGCAGCGTGGTGGTCACGTAGTTCAGGCCGCCCATCGTCGCCGCGACGATGAAGATCGCCAGCGACACCAGCATCAGCACGATGCCCCATTGCACGCCCGGCGTGCCCGGCAGGATGGCCTGCGGCGGATACAGCGTCCAGCCCGCGCCGGTCGGCCCGCCCGGCACGAAGAAGCTCGCCGTCAGCACCAGCACGGCCAGCAGGTAGACCCAGTAGCTCAGCATGTTGAGAAACGGGAACACCATGTCGCGCGCGCCCAGCATCAGCGGGATCAGGTAGTTGCCGAAGCCGCCCAGGAACAGCGCCGTCAGCAGGTAGATCACCATGATCATCCCGTGCATGGTGACGAACTGGTAGTAGTGGTTGGCGTCGATGAAGGCGAACTTGCCCGGGAAGCCGAGCTGCAGCCGCATCAGGTCCGACAGCACCATGCCGACCAGGCCGATGGCGATGGCCGTCAGCGCATACTGCACGGCGATGACCTTGTGGTCCTGGCTCCAGACATAGCGGGTCCAGAAGCTGCGCGGGGCGTGGTCGGGGTGCGCGTACGTCATGGCATCTGCTCCGCTAGCGCTGGGCCGCGCTGCCGGCGTCCGGCCCGCCTTGCGCCTTGATATAGGCCACCAGCGCGGTCAGTTCCTGATCGCTCAGGTCGAAGTGCGGCATGATCGGCGAGAAGCCCTTCACGACGCGGGCCGTCGGGTTGCTGATGAACGCGCGCAGGTAGGCGTCGTCCACCTTCGCGGTGCTGCCGTCGGCCATCGTTTCGGTCTTGCCGTACAGGCCCTTCCAGGTGGGGCCCACGCGCGGCGTGCCGTCCACGGTATGGCAGGCGAGGCAGCCCTTGGCCGCCGCGAGCGTCCTGCCCAGCTCGGCAAGCGCCTGGCCGCTGCCGCCCGCGGCGGCGGGTGCGGCCTGCACGCCGGCCTGCTGGCGCTGCGCGAACGTCGGCTGCCGCGCGAGCCAGCGCGAGAACGACGCCTCGTCTTCCACCACCACCACGCCGCGCATGCTGGCGTGCCCGATACCGCAGAGCTGCGCGCACAGGATGTCGTAACGCCCTGCCTTGGTCGGCGTGAACCAGAAGGTGGTCACCATGCCGGGCACCATGTTCATGCGCGCACGAAACGGCGGGACGTAGAAGTCGTGCAGCACGTCGCGCGAACGTGTCAGGACCTGGACCGGCCGGTTGAGCGGCAAGTGCACCTCCGACGCGTCGATCAGGTGGTTGTCGCGGCCGTTGGGGTCGGCGGGATTCAGGCCGAACGGGTTGTCGTTGCTGATGTAGCGCACGTCCGTCGTACCCAGCTTGCCGCCCGGCCCGGCAAAGCGGAAGCGCCATTGCCATTGCTGGCCGAGCACTTCCATCTGCAGCACCTTGGGCGGCGGCCGTATGTAGTCCGCGTAGACGAACAGCCCCGGTGCCAGCAATGCAGCCACGCCGACCGAGGTCAGGCCGATCAGCCACCATTCCAGCCGCCTATTGTGCGGCTCGTAGGCGGCGCGATGACCGCTGCGGTGGCGGTAGCGCACCAGTGCGATCACGAGGAACAGGTTGATCCCGATGAAGAAGGCGCCGGTGATGACGAGCGTGATCGTCAGCATGTCGTCCATGCGCACCCAGTTCGACGCGATCGGCGTGATCCACCATGGACTGGCAAAGTGAAACCCCACCGCCAATACGATGATCAGGACCAGAGCAATCGCAAGGGCCATAGGCCGCCTCGCTGCGTGTCACGCGCTCGAGCCGCCGACCCGACGCTGCTGGCGTCGTCGTGCCGCATCGCCGCATTGCGTATCGTTCGTATCGCCTGCGCCGGCACCGCGGCCGGGACCGCTTCGCGACGCATTGCACACGACGGCTCTAAAGCAAAGGTAGTCCGCTCCCCTGCAACGTGCAAGGCAGCGCCACGGGGAAGCGTGCGCCGTGTACCCGCGCGCATGGCGGCGACGCATGCGGCGATGCCATGCAAAACGGCCGCCCCCGGCATGGGTTGCCGAGGCGGCCGTCGCCCGGGGCCGCCGGGTATTCAGGGCCGGCGCGGCGGGAAAAAAGGCGACGCGTCAGTCCCCCCTGCTCAGCCTGCGCCATCGCTCCAGCCTGCCGTAGGCGACGGCGGCAACCACGCCGAACAGCAGGTTTGCCAGCAAGGGGCCGGAACCGCGCTCCGAGATGAACCATGGGAACACGGCCGTCATCACATGGAAGTTCCACACATACGCGACGATGCCGAACGCCAGCCCGATCACGGCCTCCATGCCCACGCTCGAATCGAAGCGGAAAGGCGCCATGATCGCGGCGAGCATCATCCCCATGATCGCGCCGAGCACGTAGTGCAGCAGCAGCGCCATCGCCACGATTTCGAGGCTGAATTGCGACATCTGGCTGAGCGCGCCTCGGCCCATCACCATCGCCGCGATCTTGTGCGTCGGTCGCCACGGGCTTTCACCGAGCACCAGCGTCGACCAGAAGAATTCCAGCACGATCACCAGCGCACCGCCCGCAAGACCGGCCACGGCAGCGGAGATCCAGTCCGGCGTGCGCCGTTCCCAATGGTGGGATTGCATGTGCAGCTCCATATGACCTCCTTGCTGACGGTTCAGCTTCAGCACTCAAGTTCAGAACACGCCCTTCGCGTCGAAATGTACGCCCCGTGTGCGATTCGGAATGGCCGGACACGGGGCCGGCGCAAGACACGAGCCGGTGCGCCGCATTGCGCCACGGCGCGTTTTGCGTGCAATCCGACATCGGCACAGGCAAGCCGTTGGCGCGCGGCGTTTCCCTCCTCGCTCACCGGGTGAGGCAAAAGGGCCGCGTTCGGCGAATTGCGTCGATGTGCGCAGGTATTCATGCAAGCGGGTTTTCGCGTGTCAGGGGAAGATCGGCGTCGTGGGCTCGCCACCCTCAAGGTCCGCCTTGGGAAAATGCTGGGCGACCATCTGCTCGATTTCCTGCTCTCGCAGTGCCGGCACGTCGGCCATGATCAGGATCTGGCCTTCCCGGATGGCGTCACGAAAGCGCGCGAGTCGCCCATTCGGCTCGGCGATGCCGATCATCGCGGCCGTCCACGCCCCGAAGCCCGCTCCCGCCATCGTCAATGCGACGACGGCGCCGCCCGCAATCACGAGCTCCGCAGGGGGGAAGACCAGCGCGACGAGACCGATGAGCGCGCCCGTCGCGCCGCCGAGTGCGACGCCGCGCTCGAGCGCGTGCACGACATCGCTGCTTTGCAGCAGAGACGCTTCGGGTAACTGATCAAGTGTGACGCTGTGATCGGCGAGAACGTGTATATGGCGCCAGATGATGCGCGCGCGCAGCAAGTCATCGACGATCGCCTTCGCCATCTGCGTATCGGGTACGAGAAAATAAAGGCGTCTCATGTTGGCACCCCTCTTTTTGCGGTCGGCTCATCCGGAACAGAGCCTTTTCTATTCTATGTCAGCATCGGCCGTGCGATACCCGCGCGTATACGAGCGTTGCGAGCGTTGGCGCCGCAATGTGCGTGGATTTCGTCGAACGTCGGGTTCCCGCCCCGGTGCGGTGCGATCGTTCAACCCGCGTGACATGTGCGCTCGAAGAGCGGCCGCCGCCGTCAATGGCGGCTGGTTCGCGCTATCCGCGGTTGCGCAGCGGCTCCAGCAGGCTCCTCAGGCCGTTATGGTCGATCTCGTGCATCAGCGCGAGCTGTCGGCCGATTTCGCCGCGCGGGAACCCTTCGCGAGCCAGCCAGTTGAGGTAAGGCCCGGGCAGGTCGGCAATGAGTCGACCCTTGTATTTTCCGAAGGGCATGGTGACGGTGACAAGGCATTCAAGATCTGGGGCGCGCATGCCGGTATTGTGCACGGATTTGCGCTCCGCACGCGCGCCACGGCCCCCCTGGGGAGTCGTATCGGCTGTCGGATCGAGTCTGACGAATACCGACGCGCCGGTCGGAATGACAGACGGAAAATCGACACGCGAATGCTTCCGGCGGGACCTCACGGAAACGACCCGGCAAAACCGCCGCTCCCCTTCTTGCCTGCTAGACTGGAATTTCCCCCTGCAAACCATGGAGGGAATCATGATGTCGATCTACGTCGTGAAGACCGGTGAGCAGTTCCTCTGCACCGCCGAGGACGGCGACATCGGTATGGCACCGGCAATTGAAGATGCCACGTCCTTCGGTTCGTATGAGGAAGCGGAAAAAGCGGCAAACACGCATGCCGACCCCGGATACGAAATCGTGGCCGTCTGCGTGATCAGGCACTGATCCGCTGCCCGGTGCGGATGATGGCCCGCGTGTCGGACGCAAGTCGCCGTGCGGCATCGTCGTCCGTGCGACGATGACGGCGACGGCGACACCGCACCCGCCCCGCGTGACGCGTTGCCTGCGTCGATGGCCTGCGTCCCCGGACGGCACCGCTACCGCAAGCGAGCCGTCCGGTCGGTTTCGACGGCCACGCCTGCGGCAACCCGGTCGCTGCTTGTCACTTCCGCAGCGAAATTTCCACCCGGCGATTGCGCGCCCGCCCCTCGGCGGTATCGTTCGATGCCGCCGGATTGGCTTCTCCATGCCCCGTCGCGGCAAACGCCTCCGCCTTCAGCCCGTGTTCGCGCAGATACCCCGCGACAGCATCGGCGCGGCGCTTCGACAGCGCCTGGTTGTGCGCATCCGAGCCGGTCGCGTCGGTATAGCCGTCCACGTCCACGCGCGCGAAATGCTTGTCGCCTTGCTGGTTCAGCAGCGTATCGAGCGCGGCGGTGGCCGCGGACGTCAGCACGGCGGAGTCGGTCGCGAAGTAGGCATCGCCGGTCAGGCTCACCTTCTCGACCGGGGCGGGCGCGGCCGCGGCAGCCGCGGCAGCCGGCGCGGGTGCCGCACCACACTGGAACACCATCGAGTGCGGATCGGCGCCGTCGCGGTACGGCGTCGTGGAATCGACCACGCGCACGGCCTCGTTGCCGCACATGCGCGTCGCGACCTTCATGCAGGTCTTCGCGCTCGAGAGGATGCCGTGGCAGTCGACGCGAAAGGTCCGGATGCCGTCGCGGGGCTGCAGCTCGTATGCGTTGTACGTCGGCCCCGACGCGCTGGAACAGGCAGCGAGGGAAACGACGGACGCCAGCAGTGCAATAGGAATGTTTTTCACTTGATTACTCCGAAAATGCGATGGGCGCCGCACGTGCGGCGCGATGGCGCAGCCGCAGGCGCGTGCGTTGCGGTCGACGCGGTCCGCTCCGGCACGGCGTGCCGGAACGAACCGCTGCGCGCGATCACTTCCACTGATACAGCATGCCCGCGCCGACGACGCGCTGGCTGCCGGCGAAGCCGCCGTTCAGCGTCGCCTTCAGGTTCTCCGTGATGCGCGCCTGCATGCCGACCGCCATGGCCTTCTGACCCTGGAACGTCGCCGTGCCGACACCCATCGCGAAGTTCGAGTCGCGATCCATGTGCGGGATCGACGCCATCGCGGCGGTTGCGGCGATCCCCTCGCGTGCCATCGAATCGGTCTGCTGGATCTGCTGCTGCATCTGCGTGAGCTGGTTGTTGACCGTGTTCAGCGATTGCGTGAACTGGTTCGATACCGCATTCAGCTGGTTCACGTTCACCGCATCCGTGCCCTGCGTGCCCGCGGCGACGTTGACGACCTGCCGCGCCGAATCCGCCGAGCCGACCGCGACGACGTTCGAGCGGCCGCCGTCGTTGCTGCCCGCGCCGACCGCCGCCGAATTGCTGCCCGACGAGGTCGCCCCGACGCCGATCGCGGTCGAGCCGCTGCCGGACGCCGTCGACGCGTTGCCGACCGCCGTGCTGTTCGAGCCGGATGCCACCGCGCCCGATCCGCCCGCCGACGAGTTCGAACCGCTCGGCCCCGGCGGCACGTTGCCGCCGGACGGATTCGACGTGTAAGAACCGCCGAGGTTGGTCGTACGCTGGTCGATCAGCGTCGTCAGCTGGTTCGCGACCGAGTCGAGCTGCGACACGTTCACCGCGTCCGTGCCGTTCTTGCCGGCGGCGAGGCCGGTGATCTGCCGGTTGCCGACGTTCACTTCGCCGGCCGACGACTGCGGGCTGCTCAGGCCGTACGCGACGTAGTTCGTCAGCGCGCCGACCGTGGTCAGCGAGCCCGCGCCCAGTGCGACGCTGTTCGCGAACGTCGCCGATGCACCGGCACCGAGCGCGAGCGCATCGGTCGCGTTGCTGTGCGCACCGGAACCCAGCGCGACACTGCCCACGCTGACCGCCACCGCATTCGCGCCTTGCGCGACGGACTGCGCACCGGTTGCCGTCGCGCCGCTGCCGAGCGCGATCGCGTCGGCCTGCGCCGAGCTCGCCGCCTGCCCGATCGCGATGCCGCCGGGCGCGGTCTGGTCGACGATCGCGCCGTTGCCGATGCCCACGCCGTTGTCGCCGTTGACGACCGTCGTCGGCCCCACCGCGACCGATTCCGCGCCGACGGCGAGCGAGTCCGCCGCCGTCGAATTCGCGTGGAAGTACTTCTGGCCCGTGACCGCGAACGACTGCAATGCACCTGCCAGCTGCCGTACCGTCACCGCATCCTGCTGGCCGGTGCCGTCCGCGACGTTGGTGATCTGGCGATACGTCCTGTTCGTCGCGTCGCCGACCGACACCGCGCCGAGCAGCGTCTGGTCCGTCGTGTTGAACGGGATCGACGCGGTGCCGTTGCGGAGGATGCCGGACGACGGCGCCGTCGCGCGATCGGCCACCGCGCCCGAACCGAGCGCGATGCTGCCGTCCACGCGCGAGATCGCGTTCGGCCCGATCGCCACGCTGTCGACGCCGATCGCCTGGCTGTCCGGCGCGGTCGAGTTCGCGTGGAAATACTTGATGCCGTGCGCGTTGATGTTGTCGATCGCCGAGCCGACGTTGTTGTTGATCGTGGTCGAGCCGTCGCTGTTGTACGTCACGTACGACGGCGCCGAAATTGTGCCGGTCGTCGGGTCGTAGGTCGAGCCGCCGCCGATCGCGCCGGCCGTGCTGTTGCCGAGATTGGTGTTGTTGTTCACGATCGAGCTCAGGCCCGTCGACAGCGAACTGATGCCCGTCGACGTGGCGGTCGACAGCGATGTCAGGTTGCTGTTCGTCGCGCTCAGGCCGGTGGACAGCGAGCCCACCACCGTGGAAGTCGACGTCGACAGCGACGTGACCGTGCTGTTCGTCGAGCTCAGACCGGTCGACAGCGAGCTGATTCCCGTCGACGCGGAAGTCGACAGCGACGTGACCGTGCTGTTCGTCGAGCTCAGGCCGGTCGACAGTGAGCTGATCCCCGTCGACGTCGAAGTCGACAGCGACATGACCGTGCTGTTCGTCGAGCTCAGGCCGGTCGACAGCGAGCTGATGCCGGTCGATGTCGAAGTCGACAGCGACGTGACCGTGCTGTTCGTCGAGCTCAAGCCGGTCGACAGCGAGTTGATCCCCGTCGACGTCGAGGTCGACAGCGACGTGACCGTGCTGTTCGTCGAGCTCAGGCCAGTCGACAGCGAGTTGATCCCGGTCGACGTCGAGGTCGACAGCGACGTGATCGCACTATTCGCCGACGACAAACCCGTCGACGTGGACGTCGACAACGAAGTCACCGTGCTGTTCGTCGAGCTCAAGCCCGTCGACAGCGAGTTGATCCCGGTCGATGTCGAGGTCGACAGCGACGTGATCGCACTATTCGCCGACGACAAACCCGTCGACGTGGACGTCGACAACGAAGTCAC